>CAYSRH010000488.1:0-1890 GCA_964433245.1 uncultured Bacteroidales bacterium
GTGGCGGATGGGAGGTGATATATATTTTACCGTCCGGTGCAAGTTGCATTGTGCTGAAATATTCACCATCAATTGTGCCGATGATTTCACTTTCTCTGTAAATTGTTTCTTCACCAATTTTGGTGATGTCAAACTGAAAAATTTCATAAAAGCCCGAAACATACAATTTATTCCCGTCAGGTGAAAATTCTATCCCGTAAGGGAATTCATAAAAGGCATATAATATTACCGGGTTGGTTATGTAGCCTGTACTGTTGTCAAAATCAAACAATTCGCAGGTCCGCTGACCGGATTTTACGAGGGCAAGTTTATCGCCGTATGGAGAGGCCTTTATGCAACCCAGGGCGTCATCCGGCCCCGACCTGATGGAATGGTACAGTCCTGTTTCGCTGATAACAGGTTTTTGATTAATACCTTCCGGTGTGACCTGGTATACAAGGAATGAATCTGAATTCCAGGCATGCGTTATGACCCAGATGTCAATGTTATTTTGATGTTTAATAGCTGTTAACTTTTCTGCAACCGGAGAAAAGAGTTTGGTGTTTTTCTCAGTAATATTACCCAGACCTTCTCTTTCCCGCATGTTCACAACAGAGTATTGTAGTCCGTCCTCATCACCTTCCTTGTCAACAGTAAAAATATAGAATAGCGTGTCTGAAAGTGGTCGCGGTACTATAATGGCTGACTGTGTTGCGGAAATATCTCCATTCAAATCTTTTCCGTTTGGCATGACCTGATGTTGCCTGTCCCAGACTGAAGCGCCGTTTGTATAGAAAAGTAATCGTCCTGTACTGTCAGAAATTGAAGCGCAGCCTTCACGTGCAGACATCCCGCTGTTGGAAAGTATCACGGGTAAACCATCAGAAAAATCAATGCCCGCAGAATCTCCAAAATACCAGATGTCTGTTTCGTTTTGAGCTAAAACACAAAGAGATGAGTTGAAAAACAGGAATGCATATAAAATACAGCTTATTCTACTATGAGAGGGAGAGACGATTAGATAAGCTGTAATATGTTGAATAAAATTATTAATATGTAGAATTCCTGATCGTATAGGTCTGTATATTAGATTTTACTATCTTGGTGTTGGAAATATATCAGATTCGCTGTAATACTCAAATGAGTATGTTTTTGCTGAATCCCTGCCAACAGGGGTTCTTGTTTCATTTTTCGGATAATCAAATCCATAATATTCGTATTCAGATGTGTATGATTTTTTTAAATCCATAATTCCCAGTTTATTTTTCCATGTTTTTTCACGAACATTATTATTGGAAAGGTTTGTAAATTCATAAATAAAAGTCATGTTGTTATATGGATTGTAGTTGTCATCATATGCAAATTCAATCTGGTATTCGAGTTCAGCTTCTTCGCCATCCCTTTTTTTGACGTAACCCTTTACCAGTGCAATATTATCCCTGCTATTATAGGTGTAAACTTTATATGTTGTTAAATCCAGTGTGCTGTCTTCTAAAAGCTCTAATTCCTTGTACTTGTATTTATATTCCTCAACAAGAAATTTTTCTTCATTATATTGAAAAGAAAGTATAGAATCAATCTGCAGAGAGTAAGAATTTGGTGAGACAGGGCTTGTGTATTTTAATCTTGAAATGAGTTCATCAGGATTATATTCAACTTCAATGACCTGTAATGTCTTTTCTTCCATATCTTTATATTCATAACGGGATATCAATTCTCCACGATATCTTATTTCAATTTTTATATCTTGTGTGTCAGTGTGAACGACTACTTTTTCAATTTGTTTATCTTCATCATAATAAAAGTCAGCAAGTAAGACAGAATCTGTCATTATTTTTGAAATAAAATATTTTGGAGGAGCTTCGATAACAAGTTCATCATCATCCACACAGGAGTATATAAAGATTCCGG
>CAYSRH010000489.1:0-1889 GCA_964433245.1 uncultured Bacteroidales bacterium
ACTGGCAATCTGTTCACGAATGAATTTATGCATTTCCTGTGCTTGTTCAGGTGTTGCTGTCTTTCCGGTTCCTATAGCCCATACAGGTTCATAGGCAATAACTACTTTTTGAAATTGTTCAGGAGACAAGGTAAATAAACCTTTTTCAAGTTGCCTGTTGACCACATCAAAATGTATCTCTTTTTCTCTTTCTTCCAACACTTCTCCAATACAAAAAATTGGCAATAATTGATTTTCGAGAGCCAGTGACACCTTTTTGCTAAGCATCTCATCAGTTTCATCATAATATGCACGACGTTCAGAATGCCCAATAATAACATAAGTTGCACCCGAAGAAGCAATCATTTCCGCAGACACTTCTCCTGTATAAGCTCCGGAAGGCTGATCTGCACAGTTCTGGGCAGCCAAAAAAAGATTCTTATTGTCAACAATACCGGCCACTTCTGAAAGATGAATGAAAGGAGGACCCAACACAACCAATGCATCATTTTTTTTGCTTTTTACAGCATCAGACACTTCTCTTGCAAGTTTAATTCCCTGTTTAAGATCCATATTCATTTTCCAGTTTCCTGCTACAATATTTTTTCTCATAATGTTAATGTGTTAATTATTAAAATATTAGTATATATATATAAATTACGAATTGTTCCGGAACATAGAAAATAATTTATGGTATGCTGCTGAAAAGATCAACAATCCAAAAAATAAAAACCCTGCGATATAATGATTTTTTTGTTTTCTTAACTGACTTACCTGCTTTGCAACCACGTATTCATCAAAATATGATATATCCGGGAAATCATTAAAATGCCATTTCCCTAAAATTGTTCCATCAGAAACAAACAACAACCCCGGATTAGAACGGATAATTGTTTTTTGCGTTATTTCGTCGGTCGCATAAAAATCATAAACCAAGCCAAGTTGCTCTATCGTTCTTTCAACAACACGTCCGGACGATGCTGTTGTGGCATAAAAAGAAAAATCGTCACGTTCTTTTGCAAATTCAGCAAAGGCATTCATCCGGATAAGAGCGTCTTCATCTGTCTTCTGCAGATCATAAGCCACAACAAGAAAAGATTGTCCCGGATCAGTAATAAACGAATTTGTTACATCTCCGTACCTCTCATGTTGCAGGCTAAAATTCTCTATTGACGGAGAATAGCCTTTCTTTACCAGTCGGGTGTCATATGATTCAAACTCCCAGTTTAATGTATCTTGCCACGGATAATTTTCAGAAGTGAAACGTTTCACTTTTCCTGTCTCTAAGTTCCGGTAATAAAAAATTGTTTCATACTCATCCTGCGGAGCTTCTTTCGGTATCCTCATTCCTTTTTCAAAATTTGCACCAATACTATAAGGTCTGAAATCCATCATCGGCAAATGCCTGAATCCCTGAACAGAAATATACCCAAAAACAATCGTAACAAATGCAATATATCCCCATTCTGCCATCGGCTTCAAGGATGAATGATACCGGTTCCTGTACTTCAATATAAAAAGAACCAAAAGCATGAAGACAACATTTTTCCAGAAAGTTTCCCAGTTGGAAACAATCAATACATCACCAAAACAGCCACAATCAGCTACAGGATCAAAAATTGCTATATAAAGAGTTAAAGGGAGAAACACACACATAAAAGCAAAAACCATCCAGCTAAATATCTTCATACGGTACCCTACCAATAAAGCCACACCTATTATAAACTCAGAAACATTAAGAATAAGTGACAAATAAAAAGACATTGGCGTAAATACCGATAAGCCAAACGCATCAAAATAATCATGAAACTTATATGTTGTTCCCAGCGGATCAATTCCCTTGACAAAACCGGAAAAAATAAATACCAAACCCACAAAGATCCTGCTGACAAACATCATCGTCCTTATTG
>CAYSRH010000490.1:0-1887 GCA_964433245.1 uncultured Bacteroidales bacterium
TGATTAATATATTCTAGTAACAATATTTAGTAACGTAATTTATAAAAGCTCTCCATCCATAACCATAATATAAAATATTTAAAAATCACTTTCAGGGTATTAAGTTGTGACATTACACTATATCGTGAATTTTTATCTTGCAATGATTTTTTATTAAAAGAATTGACATATTATATAACTTCTTGATCACTTAATACCTTATATCCGATCTCATAACTCATATAATTTTTACCCACCTTAACGGCTCTCCGCGTCCAATATCACAAGCTGCCGTCTTGCCCAACACCTCACCCAAATATTTCGGGTGCAGCCCATCACCTGGACGTATCGATCTTACATTCTGTTCTGTTAAAACTGCGCCTTTCTCTATATCCTCAACAGCGAACAAGCTCCGGGAAAATTTCCTTCCCTGTTTTTTTTTCTCAGTTAAACTGTAATCAATCTTACCCATTGCTGCTTCAGTTATCCGTACACTTTCCACCATATATTTAAAGTCTCTTGGCTCCATCGAAAACGAAGCATCGGGTCCGCCAATTTTTTTATCCAGGATAAAATGTTTTTCTATCATAACCGCGCCCAATGCAGCCGCGGCAATCGCGGAAACGGATCCTTCAGTGTGGTCGGACAAACCGGACTTTACCCCGAACGTTTCTGCTAAATTGGGGATCATGCGCAGGTTCGCAGTTTCCGGAGATGCAGGATAACTTGATACACATTGGAGAAGGGTTATATCATCATTATCGACCTTTCTGCATGATTCTACCGCAAGTAAAATGTCTGACGCGTCAGCAATGCCGGTTGACAGTATCATGGGTTTACCTTTCGAAGCGGCATACTCAATCAAGGGAGTGTCGGTGATTTCGAAAGAGGCTATTTTATACCAGGGAACATCAAGTTTCTCAAGAAAATCTACCGCGCTTTTATCAAATGGAGTAGAAAAAAATATAAGGCCGAGTGATTCTGCATATTCCTTTAATTCAGCATGCCATTCCCAAGGGGTATATGCCTGCCGGTATAAACCATAAAGGGTTTGTCCGTCCCAGAGCGTTCCCGACTTTATTCTAAAATATTCTTTATCGGAATCTATCGTAATTGTGTCCGTAGTATATGTCTGGATCTTAATCGCGTCCGCTCCTGATTCAGCGGCGGCGGATATTGTTTCCATAGCAGTTTCGATATTGTGTCCATGATTGGCCGATAATTCAGCAACTATAGTAACCTTTGAGCCGATATTTTTCTTCATAACGATATAATCCGCATCATGTGAAATTCTGCTATATCCTGCTCCGCGGTATAATCCTATTGCACGGTCATTATTATCTTTTACATTCAAGATTATCTCTTGATAACCCATAGCCCGTGCTTCAAGTTCTAACATTTTGATGAGCAGCCGCCCAACCGGGCGCTTCAATTCAGGATTTTTATACAGACCACCCTCTGCAGAAACATTATTCAGCTTCTGTAAATTAACAATCCCTATTCCTTCAGCACGTTCTATAACTAACCAATATTGTTTTGCAGAATCTGACTTTAAACCATGTAAAAAATCGAGATGTTCATCCCAGGAAATTTTTTCCTGGTTTTTCATCCATTTTCTAATCGAAGGATGATTCCTCCATATCCATATACGCTTTACTTGATCCGGATCTAGCTTATTAAAAGGAACTGTTTTCATAGTATTCCATAACTTTGTTTACGATATTTTCAACAGGATTCCCTTCGATAATGCTGCGTTCTTTTTCTGATTTTGCTTTCCGTCTAATAAAATCATGAGCATTATCCCAGGTTAAAAATATATCCCGGTTTAAAAAAGCTTCATATTGCATTTTTTGGTTATCCGCTACACAGTACCCGATCATGGGAGTACCTATTCTAGATACTTCATAT
>CAYSRH010000491.1:0-1878 GCA_964433245.1 uncultured Bacteroidales bacterium
ATAATCAATATATAACAGATTGTTTGTAAACAGATTAAATATAATTCAATTTATGTCCAGTCGAAGTATAACTTCGTTTATACTGTACAGTTTATTTCGCATCAAACCCTTAGGTTTCTTAACATCACTAACTACACCTGCTGATTTATCAAATCAATAATCTCAGATTCCATGAGCATGGTGTTATCTGCGATTTTTTGTCCCTCTTTAAGTATTTTTTCGACATATTTCTTATCGTCAAAGTCTTTGGCATTAATTTTTACATTCAAAAATGCTCCCAGGATGCATGAACGGACTGCCAGGGCGCCAAGGCCTGCATCTGTTATGGATGGCGGATTTCCCTTTTCAACCATTGAAGTAAGAAGTTTAAAAGTTTTGTAAGCCGTTTTCATGACAGTTAAAGGAACCTCAATAGCATTTTTTGTTGCTTCGCGAATCGCTTTGTCTCTTTCAAGCGCCTCTTCTTTGGTTTTTTTTGGCATCTTATATGTTTTGATAATGGCATTAAAAGCATTTGAATCCTCGTCAATAAGCTGAAGAAGTTTTTCCTGGATTTCTTTTCCTTCTTCAGCCCATTCGCTGAACTCCTCCCATCGTTCGTCCCAGCCTCGTTTATGAGATGACAGGTTTGCTACCATTGTTCCAAGCGCTGTGCCGACAGCACCGATCATTGCAGAGACAGAACCTCCGCCCGGAGCAGGTGATTCTGATGCCGTTTCAAAGGTGAAATTCTCAACTGACAGATCAATAAGTCTTTTCCTGTCTTTTTCTGCTATGGCGTATCCAATGATTTTTTCCTCCGGTTTAAACGGGTATAAATCATCCAGCCCAAGGGATTTAACAGCTATTTTGATGAGTTCCTGATCAGAAACACCACATGATCTGTGTTGCTTTTTCAAGAAGTACTTTCCTGTATCCAGCATTGCCTGAAGCGGGATGAGGCCAACCAACTCCGAACCTGTTACTCTTATGCCACGTGCTTCAGCTATTTTGCATGTTTCATCAAAAGCAACATGGACAGGCGTTTTTGTGATATTTGTCAGATTGATGGATATTTGAGCGATGCCATAGTCTTCGATGAACCAACCGATAGCTTTCACGTATTTCAGAGACCCTGGAATCATGATAGGATTCCCTTCAGCATCACGCAATATTTCCCCGGTCAGTGGATGCCCTTTTCGTTTGGGACGGCCACGTTCCCTGATATCAAAAGCAATAGCATTGGCGCGCCTCGTTGAGGTGGTGTTCAGATTTATATTGTAAGCCACCAGGAAATCACGGGCGCCAACTGCAATAGCTCCTGACCTGGCGATAAACTGAGCAGGTCCGTAGTCCGGTTTCCATGCCGGGTCAGAAAGTTTTTCAGGAAGACTTTCATATTCACCTTTTCTGCAACTGGCAAGGTTTTGACGCTCCTCTCTATAGGCTGCATATTCATAACAATAAACAGGAATATTCAATTCATGGCCAATTCTTTCTCCAAGCTTCCGGGCATATTCAACAGATTCATCCATAGTGATTCCTGAAACCGGGACAAGCGGACAAACATCAGTAGCGCCGAAGCGGGGATGTTTTCCTTTATGTTGTGACATATCAATCACTTCCGAAGCTTTTTTAACAGCGAGAAATGCAGCTTCAACAACAGCCTCCGGACTGCCGACAAAGGTGACAACAGTGCGATTCGTGTCTTTTCCCGGGTCCACATCAAGCAATTTTACACCTGCTGTTGATTCAATCTCGTTTGTAATTTGTTTAATCTTGTTTAAATCGTTTCCTTCACTGAAATTGGGAACGCATTCTAAAATTTTTTTCATAGTTATGTTTTTACTTTTTAAAAACATGAATTTTATTCACGTTTTTGTTTTTATGCTGCAATAG
>CAYSRH010000492.1:0-1874 GCA_964433245.1 uncultured Bacteroidales bacterium
AAAAAACATGGTGAATTTTATTTGCAGGCAAAGACGCAAAGGCGATAAGTAGATGAATTATATATTTTTACGACTTGACGTGAAATCCATTTTTTACCATTATTTATTGAGCGGATACGTTTTATTATCATTTTGGGATGTAAAACTTTGAATACTATTGTTAAATATCTATAAATTTTGAATAAAAAATGATAAACAGGAGGGCTTTTTTAAAAACTGGTTTAGCAGCCTTGGCAGGAACAGGTTTATTAGCTGCGGGTGCGAAAAATAGCGTTTACAAAAGAAAAATCGGTATCCAGTTGTATTCTTTGCGTGATGCTATTAATAAAGATCTGGAAGGGACATTACAAAAAGTAGCAAACATTGGATATAACTCACTGGAAGCAGCAGGATACAGCAATGGAAAGTTTTATGGTTTGTCTCCAAAATCCTTTAAATCACTTGTCATAAGCATGGGAATGGAGATGGACAGCAGCCATTCAGGCTTCGAACCGGAACAGGCTGAAAGGTTTGCTACCGATGCAAAAGAAATTGGGTGCAAATATCTTGTAATCCCTGCTATGCCAATCGAATTCAGAAATTCACTTGACGGCTTTAAAAAATTTGCAGATGACCTGAACAAATCAGGTGAAATATGTAAAAATGCAGGCATAAAACTGGGGTATCACAATCATGCATTTGAATTTACCGATCAATTTGGTCAAATACCTTTTGATATTCTACTTCACAGAACGGACAAAGAGTTAGTTACTTTCGAACTTGATTTGTACTGGATAAAAAAGGGAGGATATTCACCGGTGGAATATTTCAGGAGATTTCCTCAACGTTTTGAGTTGTGGCATGTCAAAGACATGGAAACCGGTCCGGAAGAACGCTTTGCTCCTGTTGGCCAGGGAAGAATTGATTTTCGTAAAATATTCATGCACAAGAATTTTTCAGGCATGAAATACTTTTTTGTTGAACAGGATAGATTTTACGTACATAAACCATTTGAAAGTGTTACTTTAAGTTATAATTATCTTCATAAAATAACTTGATTGATTATATAAAAATAAAAAAAACTACTATGGAACAAAAAAAAGACAAATCCGCAATTTCGCGCCGCAAATTTGTTACTGGTATGGCAACGGCTGCAGCAGGTATTACTGTCCTTCCGTCAAATGTTGTTGCCGGATTAGGACACAGAGCTCCAAGTGATAAATTGAATATTGCCGGTGTTGGTGTCGGTGGAATGGGAAGAGCTAATCTTCGTAAAATGAATTCTGAAAATATTGTTGCTTTATGTGATGTTGACTGGAAATATTCAAAAAAATGTTTTGATGATTACCCAAAAGCGAAAAAGTACTGGGATTGGCGGAAAATGTATGATGAAATGGGCGATGATATTGACGCTGTTGTTGTTGCAACAGCCGACCACACACATGCCATAGTCGCTGCCCATGCTATGGAGCTGGGTAAACATGTTTACGTGCAAAAACCACTGACAATGACTGTCTATGAATCACGTCTTTTGACCAAACTCGCTAAAAAGAACAAGGTAGTGACTCAAATGGGCAATCAGGGAAACTCTGGTGAGGGAATCCGTAAAATTGCAGAATGGATATGGGCTGGTGAAATAGGTGAAATCAAGGAGGTACATGCCTGGACCAACCGACCAATCTGGCCACAGGGACTTGAAAGGCCTGAAGAAACACCGCCTGTACCTGACACGTTGCGCTGGGACCTTTTCTTAGGGCCTGCCCCGGACCGCCCCTATCATCCTATCTATACACCCTGGAATTTCCGTGGATGGTGGGATTTTGGCACAGGAGCTCTCGGAGATATGGCCTGTCATATTTTAGACCCTGTATTCTGGGGATTAAAACTTATGTACC
>CAYSRH010000493.1:0-1870 GCA_964433245.1 uncultured Bacteroidales bacterium
CTTTAACGTCGCTATTGTCGATTATCATTGAGGTGAAAAGATGAGTAATAAAGATTTTCTTGACCCCATTACGCCCGGTGAAGTTTTGCGGGAAGATTTTATGGCACCAATGAAGATCAGTATGAATCAGCTATCCCGTGATCTCGCTGTTCCTCCGAATAGAATAAGTGAAATTGTTAACGGTAAAAGGGCCATAACCGCAGACACTGCGCTCAGGCTGGAACGTTATTTCGGAATCGAGGCTCAGTTCTGGTTAAACCTTCAGTGTGAATATGATCTGCGAATAATGAAACGCAAAATTGGTTCCGATATTGAACAACGAATTCTCCCGGTAAAAAAAATTACAGGTCATATGCCAGCGGGAGCATAACCAGTCAGCCCAGGCTACAGCCAGGGCCGGCGGGTTTTTGAAAGTTCTTCTAAAATTGGAATAAATCGTTTTTTAACAAGGTTAATGGAAGCCCTGGCGCCCTTTGGCTGCCGCCGTTCGATGAAAAATATTTGATTTATCAAAAAACATGTATTATCCTTACCAGTAATACTTGACGGCTTCGTAAAAAGTCCAATTTCTTTGTTGCGCTGCATCTCTCGTCATGTCACGTACGGCTAAGTACTCTCCATTCCTCGAGATTTGCGCGCCTCGAACTTGAACTTGGAACGAAGCCGTCCCAAAATTGACTTTTTACGAGACCATCATACTTAATACTGGAGGTAAAAATGAGAGTGACGACAAAAGGGCAGGTTACGATACCAATTAACATACGGGAAAAATTAGGGATAACCCCAGATACAGAGATTGATTTTTTACAAGAGGGAGACCGGGTCTTGTTGGTAAAGCGAAAAGGAACAGGCCGCGCCACCCGCAAGTTTAAAAAACTTCGTGGTGTTGCGACTGTCAAAATGACCACTGACGAAATTATGGCACTTACAAGAGATGATTTATGAAAGGTCTTCTTGTTGATTCCAATATTATCCTGGATGTTTTTCTCGATGATCCTGTTTGGGCTGAATGGTCGGAGGCCGCTCTTTCTGAATATGCCTGTCATGCTCCTTTATACATTAACCAAATCATATATTCCGAAATTTCCATTGGATTTAATAAGATTGAGGAGTTGGAAGTTGCTGTTTCAAAAAGCGGATTTCAGATGTTGGAAATTCCAAAGGAATCCCTTTTCCTTGCTGGTAAAGCTTTTCTCAAATATCGAAAGCATAAAGGTGCAAAGAAGTCCCCGTTGCCGGACTTTTTTATCGGTGCACAAGCCGCTGTATTAGATCTTGAGTTAATCACACGAGATAAAAACAGGTACCAAACCTATTTCCCAACTGTTAAAATTATTTCTCCGGAATAACTGAGCTCATCGAACCAGCGGGTGAACTTGACCGGGCAAAACGACGCGCCCGGTAAGTTACCCGCGACGTTGTGTGGAAAATAACTATCGTCCCAAGACCAATCGCATCTTGACACTGATATCAATAGTGATACTATAATAAAAATGACAAAAACAGATGACATACTGAAACAAATGCAACAGAACCCGAAAGATGTTCGATTTTCGGAACTATGCAAAATTTGCGATCATTATTTCGGTGAGGCGCGGCAGAAAAAAAGTAGCCATCGAATTTATAAAACACCATGGCAAGGCAATCCAAGGATAAATATTCAAAATGATAAAGGTAAAGCCAAAGCTTACCAAGTTACGCAGGTTCTCTTGGCTCTTGAAATGCTGGAGGTGAATTATGGCACAAAAAGTACCAAAGAATGATAAATATACATATCGAGTAACTTGGTCCGAAGATGACGGCGAGCATGTTGGCTTATGTGTTGAATTCCCAGGCTTAAGCTGGCTTGAAGATACACCTGAAAAGGCTC
>CAYSRH010000494.1:0-1866 GCA_964433245.1 uncultured Bacteroidales bacterium
AATGGCACAAAATCGGATAATTGCCATATGACTTTTACAGGCATATGGCATTATCGAATGGGGCTTGTTTTACACACCGTGGTTTTATTCTACAAACAGGTCGTCACTACGTGACTATAATAAGCTGCGTAGCAGCGTCCTAATTGTAGAAAATTGAAGTAGATGAAGTAAAATAACCGCGTAGCGGTGACCTGTTGAAATTTTTATCGGACACTAATGAAATTTTTTATATCTTTATAAAATCAGTACGAAGAAACGCAGCTGGACTTTGCAAAAAAAAAGAGATTTGATATGGGGAACTTTTTGCCGGACGACTTGCCTAACCTGATTATTGTTTATGATTCGCAGTGGCATATTAAAACAGTCAATGCTGCTGCTATTGCCTTATTAGCTTTTTCTGATGCGGATGAACTTACCGGAAAACCGCTAAAGACCATTTTGCATGAAAGTGAATACAGTCACATCAAAACACTTTGTCAGACCTTAGAAAACAAAAAAAGCAAACTGTTTAGTCAGGAAATACGACACCTGCGTAAGGATGGAAAGTGGATACGCATTTTCTCACAGTTTAGCATTATCAGGGACAAGCAGGATCCGAATAAAAACGCATACATTCAGTCGGGTTTTTATGTCGATGAGCAAAAACTTCAGGATCATCAGCTTACAAATTTTCATCACTTACATATCCTGGCGGAGAATGTCCCCGGTCTCATGATGCTGCTCGTTGATAAAAACCATAGCATATTATGCCGTGTTGGCAGTGAAACAAAAAAACGTAAAAAAGAAGGAGAACAATATAAAACACTCAAAGAACAACTCCCGGAAAATATTATTGATATCCTACAACCTCTTATTAAAATAGCCTTCGAGGGCACTTCCGTCAGTCGCGAATTTCATGATGGAAACAACTATTATTCCGTCCGCCTGCTCCCAATTTCAGATCAAAACACGAACGATTTGTGTATGATCATTCTGCAAAATATTAGTGAAACCAAGCTTATTGAGAACAAATTAAAGATTTCAAAGAAAGTAGCAGAAGCAGCCAGCAATGAAAAAACTGCTTTCATTGCCAACATGTCGCATGAAATCCGAACTCCGCTCAACGCAATCATAGGCTTTACCGAACAGCTCACAAAAACAAAACTGACTAAAAAACAAGCTGCCTATCTTGATGTGGTCAATAATTCATCGCATCACCTTTTATCTACCATCAATGACATTCTGGTACTTTCAAAAATAGAATCAGGTGATAACGAGACAGATAACGAACCTTTTATCCTGACTGAGATAATCGAAACCGTAAAAGATATATTTGCTTTACGTTTCAAAGAAAAAAAGCTGGATTTTCAGGTACATTTCGACCCATCAATTAAAGGAGTACTCCTCGGCGATCCTGCTAAAATCCGACAGGTGCTTATTAATCTGGTGGCAAATGCCATAAAATTCACGCACCAAGGCGGTGTTTTACTGAGTTGTTCTCTTATTAAAAGCATACAGGAGACTCTGACAATTCGCTTTGACGTAACTGACTCCGGAATTGGGATCAGTGAGGACGAACTCAAAAACATCTTTGAGCCTTTCCATCAGGCTGACAATTCCCTGGATCGCAGCTATTTCGGATCCGGTTTGGGACTTACCATCAGCAATAACTATCTTAAATCTATGGGAGGTGAAATTACGGTTAAGAGTAAGCCGGGAAAAGGATCGACATTCTCATTCACCCTGTCTTTCCAAAAATCGACAAGGCATTTAACGGACGGCATTCCGGATAAAAGCTTATTGCCACCTCCCCTCCCCGATCAGGTGCGTATACTTTTTACAGATGACGACCCTGTGAGCCGGATGCTCGGAGAGGTGATTCTGAAA
>CAYSRH010000495.1:0-1865 GCA_964433245.1 uncultured Bacteroidales bacterium
TAAAATTTCAAAGTAACGCAGAGATTGGCGTTTTCTTAGAGGTACTATTTAGGCAATAAGACTTCATCAACTATTCCATATTCCTTTGCTTCTTTTGCATTCATCCAAAAATCCCTGTATGAATCTTTTTCAATTTGTTCAACTGGTTTACCAGTATGTTCAGATAAAACGTTAAACAAATCTTTTTTAAATTCTTTAACCAATTTTGTATAAATTTCAATATTTGAGGCCTGTCCTCCAACAGCGCCGATAGGCTGATGAATCATCATTCTGGAATGTCTGAGCGCTGAACGCTTTGATTTAACACCTGCAGCAAGCAGGACAGCGCCCATTGATGCTGCCAGTCCGGTGCAGATCGTTGCTATATCTGAACTTATATATTGCATTGTGTCATAGATTCCCAGACCATTTGTGATTCCTCCACCGACACAATTGATGTACATTGAAATATCCTTATTTGGTTCGGAAGAATCAAGGAAAAGTAATTGTGCCTGGTAAATATTGGACCATCCATCATCTATATGGTATATAAAAATGATCCTGTCTTCTATAAGACGGGCAAAAACAGGTATCCCCCGGAAATCCCTGTCACGCTCTTCGATGACAATATCTGTCATGTTTTGGTATGACTTTTCGAAGCGGTGAAGGTTTAAACTGCTTATGCCGAGATGTTTTCTCGCATATTTTTTGAATTCTTCATTTGTATCGTACATAGTCAGGATGTTTTATCTGATTGTTCTGTTTCGTCTTCTTTGTTTATTTCTTCGTTTTGTTGAATTGCTTCTTTTTCTTTTTGATGCATCTCGTTAAATTCATCTGAGGTGATTTCTTTTTTCTCCGGAAGAACCTCTTTTTGTAAAAGCCTTGTGATTTTAGATTCATATAATTGTCCTTCAAGCATATTTCTGTTTTTCTGTTTGCTTAAGAATTCATTAGTATACTTTTCTAAATTGTCTTCTGAAATCATTTCTGGTTTCATATCATAATTTCTCAATTGTATGGCAATATATTTACGGGCCATATTTTTTGTTTCTTCTTCCTCAACACTCAGATTGTATTCTTTAATGATTTTATTTTTTATAAGATTCCATTTGAGAGATTTAAAAAAATTATGGAATTCTTTTTCGAATGCTTCCTCAGATAATTCCACGTCCTTGTCTTTTTTATTTTTCAGCCATCTTTTCAGGAAATCTTCCGGGATATCAAAACCTGCATTTTCCAGTAATCTCTTTTTTATATCATTTAAAAACTTAACATCACTGTCTTTTGAGTATGATTTTTTCAGTTCATCACTAATTATTGTTCTGAATTCTTCATCACTTTTTACAACACCTTCTCCATAAATCTTATCAAAAAGGTTTTGGTCAACGTCTGCCTCCTTAAAGCGTAATATTTTTGTAACTTCACATCTGAAATTTGGATCAAGAGTATCCACATCATCTTTTAAAATATTAAGGAGAGATGAAATCTCTGCATTGCTGGGCAAAGCTTTTTTTATGTCAAAATCAATAATACTACCTTCTCCAAGGCCAATAAACTTTTCCTGAATATCTGCGTCTTTTATGAAGTTTACAGAAATTGAAGCTTCATCTTTTTTGATACCACCTTCCTCTATATTACCTTCGTCATCAATCTGAGCAAGATGACATTTTACAATATCATTTTTTTCTGAGACTTCCGCTTCAACATTATTTCCCATCTGCTTTTTATATCTATCAACAACCTTATCTACCATTTTGTTTCCAATGGTAATATCATAATATGGTATGTCAGAAAGTTGCTGAAAATCTAAACTAAATTCCGGAGAAAGCGCAATAT
Source organism: uncultured Bacteroidales bacterium (assembly GCA_964433245.1). Classification (GTDB taxonomy): domain Bacteria; phylum Bacteroidota; class Bacteroidia; order Bacteroidales; family JBBRXJ01; genus CAYSRH01. Next base: position 1,819 of record CAYSRH010000495.1, read on the forward strand.
CAAAGTTAATTTCAAATTCTTCGTTATTTTCAAAGTCAATATCTGAT
>CAYSRH010000496.1:0-1864 GCA_964433245.1 uncultured Bacteroidales bacterium
GAAATATCAAAAAAAAACGTTCTGTGATTGTGCTATTCAGCCAATTTATGTGTATCAGGTTTACTAAGTAATAACAAATCAAGATGTTATTGAAAACATTAAATTTAAAACGATTTTTACTTTTTATTGATTTTCTTTCATTTAATCTGTCTCTGCTCCTTTCTTTTCTTTTCATTAAAGCAGAAACAGCAGATTTGTTAATGGCTCTTGCTGCAGGTAATCTTATCGTTCTCTTTACTGTAACGGTACTGATAAAAGAAGAATATCCTGAAAACACAAGAATATCGGAAAAGATAATCTCTGCATTAAAAAAGAGTATCCTTATTTCTTTTTTATTCTTCCTTCTGGGCTACGTTATGCTCAATTATCAGGAAGACAGGATCTCCTTCTTCGTCTTTGCCTCTTCCCACATAATCTCATTGGTTCTGTTCAAAGGATTGTCTGTCTATTTTATAAAACTTCTGAGATCCAAAGGATACTTAAGTAAAAAAATCATTATTGCAGGGTACGGTTCAAGTGCGAAGGAATTCATGGATATCATTAATTACAATAAAGATTTTGGATACAAAATCGAAGCAATTTTTGATGACAGGCAAACCGACAACGAAATAGTTGACATGCATGATGTCAATGAACTAAGATCCTATTGTCTGAAAAATAACATCTATGGAATTTTTTGCTTTTCAACTCATCTGCATCAAAAAAAAATTGAAGAGATCGTTGATTTATCCAACGACCTGCCTTTTAATTTGTGGGTTGTTCCAAATTACCAAGGATTTTACAATAAGAACTACCAGGTTCAACAAATAGAACATATTCCGCTTATCCATATCAAACCCACTCCGCTTGAAGAACCCATAAACGCCTTTATTAAAAGATCCTTTGATGTAATTTTTTCACTGTTAAGTATCGTCTTTGTTTTATGGTGGATTGTATTGTTGTTTAGCTTATTGATTAAAATAGAATCCCGGGGACCTGTGTTTTTTATCCAAAAACGCACAGGCATGGGTGGACGTATCTTTAACTGCTATAAACTTCGAACAATGAAAGTAAATCCCTATTGTGATATATGGGGAGCAAAAAAAAATGACTACAGAATTACAAGGATGGGACATTTCCTCAGGAAGACAAGTTTGGATGAATTTCCCCAATTTCTGAATGTGTTTTTGGGAGATATGTCCGTTGTAGGACCAAGACCACATATGATCGCCCATACAGAGAAATATTCTCCGATCATAGAAAAATATATGTTTCGTCATAAAATAAAACCCGGCATTACAGGTTTGGCACAGGTTAAAGGCTACAGAGGACGTACCGAGGAAGATAGTTACGCCATGTTTGGCAGGGTCAGGCTCGACCGGTTTTATATAAAAAACTGGTCGTTTTTACTCGACCTGAGGATTCTGTTCTTAACCTTTGTTACTTTAATAAAAGCTGATGATAATGTGTATTAGTAATAATGCTTATAATTATTTGCCAAATAAAGTTTTATGAATACCTTATTTGTATTGGTCTTGTATAATACGAGAATAGAAAAAAGTGAAACAATCCTTTCTCTTCTAAAAATAAATGAAGAATTCTTCTCAAAAAGTGACCTGTTCATCTATGACAATGGAATGGAAAATCAAAGAGATAATCCATTTCTCAAGAAAAATTTTTCAAAATCAACTTATATTCACAATCCTGACAACCCGGGAATTTCATATGCTTATAATACAGGATTTAAAAAAGCCATCAAAGAGAAAAAAAAGTGGATTACTTTACTAGACCAAGATTCTTCTTTTCATTCTTCCTTTATCAAAGAACTAAATGACGCATTAACCATTAAGATTTCAAGTGATGTTGTGGCAATCGTTCCTCATAT
>CAYSRH010000497.1:0-1863 GCA_964433245.1 uncultured Bacteroidales bacterium
CATATCTGAGATCAATATTAAATAAAGACATGATTGTTCCTGAAAAAACTCCGTACCCTAAAATTGCAAATACAAAGAGCACGGCAGGCGTAACAAACACATATGCCTCAATCAACTTCTTTTTAGCAATACTCTTTCTTTTTTTCGTTAAGCTGAGTGAATTTATCAAAAGAGACCTCCTATACAACAAAAAAAAGTACCTATATTAATTGTTAATGCATATGTGGATTACAATATCGCATTTATTCAAAGCCTTACTGCCTGAAGAAAATTTTCGTACTATTGAGCCTCTGAAAAATGGTAATTTTGAAAGAAGCCCAACTATCTTAGACAATTGCAAAAAGACAATAACACCTCGGGAATAATATTTCCTATATTTTCAGGTACAAACAAAACCCTTAATTTCTAAACACTGCGAAAACATAAAAATATTGAGCGAGGCATTATAGCCCCGCTCATGGATTGTAATAACAACAAAATAACAAAATTTTGTTGTTTACCCCAATTAGGGCTTAATCAATTTCGTTTAGTCGTTGTTGATATTTGGCAACAATGTCTTCCGGGTCTACATTAGGATTTTGCAGCGCTTCTTGCATTGCATCCACCATAATTATATTAACCTGATCCTGATTTCGGTGGATAGGCGGAACGCCTTTAATTAATACATGTTCCATCATGTCTGCAATCCACGGTTTTTCCGCGTTCACCTCAGGATCTTCTATAAATGATAGACGCGCTGCCGGTTGATATCTCATGCCGACTTCCTTTGAAATTTCTTTGTCTGCTAAATATCTAATAATTTTCATAGCATCCTCTGGATGGTCCGTAATAGAGCTTACAAAATAAGGGTAAGGGTCAGCATATACTGACGCTTTATCTTTTGCTCCTTCTAGCCATGGAGCGGCAGGCGCTCCAACGCCCCAATGCTCGTTATACTTCAACTCCTCCTGGACGGCATTCATAACATGCCATCCGAAGGTATCGGTAGTTATGGCCGCGTTACCACCTATGAACGCCCCCCGATATTCACCCATTCCCCAGGATATAACCTCCGGATCGGCTAGTTTTTCCCTCATAGCTGTTTGGTAAAAATCAATTGTCTCTATACCTGCTTTAGAATCGAATATCGGGAGTCCGGTATCCGTGTGTTCTCCTCCGAATCTCCAAAATCTTGCATTAACCCAAATATGGGCTGAAACACCACTACCCCCAATAATCGAAAGAGGATATTGGCCGCTTGAGAGGATACCGCTGTCTCTGATCATTTTAGCGGTTTCAATTAACTCGCTTTTTGTTTTAGGCACATCTAATCCAAGTTCGTTGAACCAGTCTTTTCTGTAGACCATAGCGCTTCCGCTGTCAACCATATTTATTCCGACAATTTTACCGTCTTGGGTGGTAGCTCCTTTAATAGCAAGTGGGGTTAGGTCATTATAATCCTCAGGATCACTTTCTTTCCACACTTTAAAATAGGGAGTCATGTCATAAAGTGTATTCCGGCCGTCCAAAACCTCAATCTGAGTATAGAATGTTTGGAAAATGTCGGGACCAAGGCCTGATTGGTGATAGCGCATAAACTCGGTTGCGGCTTCTTCCAGAGGCACTACCTCAGCTTCCACTGTTATATTCGGATACTGCTTCTTAAAAGAATTGAAATTATCCGTTGGAATAAAATTGTCACGTCCAAACCATACTGTTAGAGTAGTTTTTTCTGCTACTTTCTCTTCAGTCCCGCCAGCGAACAATGATACACCAAAGACCATCATGAGTACGATAAATAAAGCTACAATTTTTCTCATACTTACTTCCTCCGTTTATTTAGAAAAATTTTTGTTGCGAAATCAGATTTTCAGCCTGATTGCC
>CAYSRH010000498.1:0-1861 GCA_964433245.1 uncultured Bacteroidales bacterium
TAGGTTCGAATCAAAGATAGCCCTTTATGTAGAGGAAAGGGGTTGTTTTGTGTGTAAGTGGGGTCTTAATAAAGTGAAGTTGACTCTGTATATTTGTTTACAGTTTACTCTCTCCAAATTTTCCATTTTCTCCATGTTTATTTTCTCTAAACTCATTTAACCTTAGAACGGTTCTTTTATGAATTAATGGAGTACAAATTTTTATATATTCTCCATTTTTATTTTCTGCAAGTATTTCTACTAAAAATTTCAATACTTTATTTTCTCCTTTTTTTTCAAATGAAATGATCTGACTTAATATTTTTAATGGAGTCCCTGTCGGCACGTATCTGAAATGTGTAAATTCATTGTCAGTTCCACAACCTAATGAATCAAATTCTTCATCAATTAAACCTAACTTCCATTCTAAATCTCTGCAAGCTATCTCTGTTAAAAGTAATAAAGATGCAGTAGATAATGGCCCACCCATTTCTTTTACATGCAAATGATCAGTTGTTCTGTCTTGATGAACTCTGTCTTTGATTTCAATTGAACTTCCAACAATCTCATTTGTTCTTTCAAACCCTGTAATTTGGCGTTTTTCTTTATGCCAAATTTCTCCTGAGTATTGTGTTCCCAAATCACAAACAGGCATTAAGATAGTGCTATTTGGATTTTGTTCAGCAATAGCAAGTGCAGCAGCAAAAGCCGTGCCTGTACTTGGTCCAACAAATTGTTGAAATTCTCTTGCAAGTAGACGAGCAGCTTTTATTCCAGTTTCGTTTTTAACAGTCACTGTTTTAGAATTCCCATCTTCCTCAAATTGTTTAACCATATTTATTCCATGAATATTTGCAGCTAAACCAGGTATTTGACTGGCTTCCGGATATGATTCTATCCAGTAATTGTCATCTGATGTTTTTTCTGCAATAAATTTATCAGGATCAATTGATAATTCAGTATCAGGATATTCTTCAATTAAACAGGGCTTTTCTCCAACTTCGACAGCAATGCATTCACATTCAGATGCTAATCCGTTAACACCTTCGGATAATCCCGTAAAAGTCCCTCCTGTACCAACACCTGCAACAAGGTGCGTAGGCTTTAATCCCTGTAATAATAGTTTTCTCACAGCTCTTCTTCCATGAGGTATAAATCCCTTATAATTATCAGGTGAATGGGTTTGATCAAGAAATTTGCTACCTTCAATGGTTTGTTCTAATTGTTTTGCACGCTTGATCATTATATCTACACCAAGTTCTCCTCTTACAAAATGTATATTTGCCCCAAGTGCACATAAAGTATTAAGCCTTGGAACACTTGCGAAGTCCATAATTACAACTTCAACATTGTATCCTTTTTGTCTTGCAATCTTTGTGAACCAAATTGAAGCATTCCCTGATGAATGAACTATCAATGTGGGAGTTTTTTTTAGACTTATTTCTCCGCTTTCTTCTGCAGCTTTAAACTCTTGTTCCATTGGTATTACCTTTGTTGTATTTCCAGGAATAGTTCTGTAATCAATTGCTAAAATTCGTGATCCATTAGGTAATTTTGGAATAAGTTCAATAATATCCGGATAATGAACCAGATCTCTTTCATTTAAAGAAGAGGTTCGTCTTAACAATTCCTCCATTTCTTCTTGAATGAGATTAACACTAAGGTCTTTTGCACCTTCTGGAGCTTCTACTAAATGATCCTGAAATAGTTTTAATAACTCTCTATTATCCATAGAACTCTAAGTTAGAAAACTATATTACTAAAGAAGTGCGGCTTATGTCAATATCTTTATTTACGCCTAAAGCTGTTCACGGTGAAAAGCCCTAAACTCCTCGAAAAAGTTCTAATATCGGTGCAGGTGGAGCTCAAAATTAGAAAAGAT
>CAYSRH010000499.1:0-1859 GCA_964433245.1 uncultured Bacteroidales bacterium
CTTTACATTTCGCTATTGCATGTGAATTGGATGAAATCCTATCATCTTATTTGAACAAACTAAACGTATATCGAACGATTTATTGTTAATTTAAATTAATAAAATATGGATTTACGAGAAAAACAAGAAGGTATCGCACTGAAGATTAATCCAAAAAATGATTACAAAAAAAACTGGCTTGACTGGAAATGGCAGGTAAAAAACACGGTTCATACCATCAAGCAATTTGAACTGCTGACAGGAATTAATTTTCCAAAAGAAGAGATAAAAGACCTGGAGGAAACCATTGATAAATTTCCGCTTTCTATCACGCCTTATTATTTATCATTGATCAACAAAGAAAATTACAAGAATGATCCTGTATTTATTCAGTCTTTTGCCAATATCCATGAATTAAATGTGCAGGATTGTGAAATGGGCGATCCGCTTTCCGAGGACAAAGACAGTCCGGTGGAAGGTATTACACACCGCTATCCTGACAGGGTTTTATTTCATGTAAGTAACTTATATGCCATGTACTGTCGCCACTGTACACGAAAAAGAAAAGTGGGTGACCAGGATTTTATCCCCAAGAAAAGCCAGCTTTTAAAGGGGATTGAGTATATCAAAAAAACACCCCAGGTTCGTGACGTATTACTATCCGGTGGTGATCCGCTGATGCTCTCTGATGAAAAATTAGACTGGTTGCTAAGTGAACTATATGCCATAGAGCACGTACAGGTAATTCGTATCGGCACAAGAATACCGGTGGTTTTGCCCTACCGTATTACGGACGATCTTGTGAATATATTGAAAAAATATCACCCTCTTTTTATTAATACACACTTTAATCATCCACAAGAAATTACACGACACTCCAAAGTAGCCATTAATAAACTAGCCAATGCAGGAATTCCACTCGGGAATCAAACTGTCTTACTGGCCGAAGTCAATGACTGCCCAAGGGTGATGAAAGCGCTTGTTCACAAACTGACAGCCAATAGGGTACGCCCCTATTATTTATATCAATGTGATTTATCTGAAGGATTGTCACACTTCCGTACCCCCATTGGAAAAGGTATAGAAATCATCGAAAGTCTTGTCGGACACACCAGTGGTTTTGCTGTTCCCACTTATGTCGTAGATGCGCCGGGAGGTGGAGGCAAAATCCCTTTATCACCGAATTATATTATCTCCTGGTCAACCAATAAGGTTGTATTAAGGAATTATGAAGGGGTAATAACCACTTACAAAGAACCGGATGAGTATAACGCTACTTTCTGTGATCGTAAATGCGCAGAATGTAACCTTGAACTAAATCTGAAAGAAGGCGAAATGAAATCGCTTGGTATTGAAAAACTACTCTCTGATTATGATACAGATATTTCTCTGATTCCAACAGGAAATGAACGATACAAAAAAAGAAAAAAGAATGGAAATGGATCAAATTGAAAAAATAGGAAACTCGGTCATTCAACACGGCAAGGAAAGTGACCGGGTTTACATTATGCATTTAAATCCGAATGATTTGCCGGATCTGCTTAATGAAGTTTTGCAGCTTACAATGAATAATCAATACAGCAAAGTATTTGCCAAAGTGCCTGCTTCCTGTTCCATGGATTTCAGGGCACAAGGATTCCAAATAGAAGCATTTATTCCTGACATGACCAAGGAAAAAGAAGATGTGATGTTCATGTCTCTTTTTACATCTCAGGAAAGAGCCCAGATAGACGAAGAACCATGGGATGTTTTTGAAGATATTCTCATGCACAAAGAAATCAAACCCTTTGTGCCGGAAATCCAACACAAGATCAAAAAACTGATTCCGGAAGATACAGAACAATTGGCCGGTCTATATAAGAACACTTTTGATTCCTACC
>CAYSRH010000500.1:0-1854 GCA_964433245.1 uncultured Bacteroidales bacterium
TTTGGGCGGCGTTCCCAAAATTGTAGTGCCGGATAATCTGAAATCGGCTGTAATCAAGGCGAGCAACTACGAACCGGATATAAATGTTGCTATGGAAGATTTTGGCAATCACTACGACATGGGCGTTGTTCCTGCGCGGGCAGCCAAACCACAGGATAAGGCCTTGGTTGAGAATCAGGTAAAGTTGATTTATACCCGTGTTTATGCCAAATTGAGAGACCGGCAGTTTTTCTCGCTGCATGAATTGAATGAAGCTATAAAAGAGAAAGTTAAAGCGCACAATCAGACCCGTATGCAGCAAAAAAACTATTGCCGGGAAGAATGTTTTTTGTCCGAAGAAAAACCATTACTGCGACCATTACCCAAAATGGATTTTGAAATCAAATATTACAAAACCTACAAAGTAGCCAAAAACAATCATATCTATTTGGGTCAGGATAAGCACTATTACAGCGTTCCGTACACATATATCGGTCAAAAAGCAAAGGTAATTTATACGCGCTCAATGGTTCGGATTTATGTTGGCGGTAAACAAGTAGCCAGCCATCCGCGCGACTATGGGCAAGGAAAATACACGACTGTCAAAGAACACTTATGCTCAGCACATCAGCATTATATGGACAGAAGCCCTGATTATTATAAAAACCGAGCCTTGAAGATTGATACTGATTTTCATCAACTGATAGAAAAAATATTTGAGCAGCCAAAGTATCCCGAACAACTTTATAAAAGCTGTGACGGCATTTTTTCAATTCAACGAAAAACCGACCGTGAAGTATTCAAAAAGGCATGTATAAAATGCTTAAATTATGGAAATTACACTTATGGATTTATGTTAAATATCATTAAAAATAATATGCTGGAAAGTGAACATCCGGTTACAACAAAACAATTACCCGCTCACAAAAATTGCAGGGGTAAAGAATACTACGATAATATCGAAAAACAACAAAAATTATTCACTTAATAAATTAATTATCATGGACATTGAACAACAATTAACTCGACTGCGCCTGCACGGAATGCAGCAAAGCTGGCAGTCGTTACAGCAAACAAGAAGATTGCATGATTTAAGCCTCTTTTTCATCAACTGATAGAAAAAATATTTGAGCAGGAAAAATATCCCGAACAACTTTATAAAAGCTGTGACGGAATATTTTCAATTCAAAGAAAAACCGACCGTGAAGTATTCAAAAAGGCATGTATAAAATGCTTAAATTATGGAAATTACACTTATGGATTTATGTTAAATATCATTAAAAATAATATGCTGGAAAGTGAACATCCGGTTACAACAAAACAATTACCCGCTCACAAAAATTGCAGGGGTAAAGAATACTACGATAATATCGAAAAACAACAAAAATTATTCACTTAATAAATTAATTATCATGGACATTGAACAACAATTAACTCGACTGCGCCTGCACGGAATGCAGCAAAGCTGGCAGTCGTTACAGCAAACAAGAAGATTGCATGATTTAAGCCTCTCTGAGGGCTTGGAAGTATTACTACAGGCAGAGAGTCTGGACAGAGATAATCGACGTTTTGAAAGACTAAAAAAAGCAGCCCGATTTCGATATCAGGCCTCTATTGAGGAACTTCATTTGGATACGCCCAGAGGTCTGCGTAAAGAGGTTATAATCAACCTCTCGACAGGACAATACATCACTAATGGAGAATCTGTAATCATTACCGGAGCAACCGGTTGCGGCAAAAGTTTTATTGCATCGGCATTAGGACACCAGGCTTGCAGTCAGGGCTATAAAGTCATGTATTTTAATTTACAAAAGCTACTAATAAAAACAAAAATGGCCAGAGCCGAAGGAACGATTTACAAGTTCTTCGAGAAAA
>CAYSRH010000501.1:0-1851 GCA_964433245.1 uncultured Bacteroidales bacterium
TCGAAATGCTGGGATGGCCAATATCATCTTGACTGTGTACCCAATTATGGGTACAATATCGTTGTGAGCTACGAAGTTATGGTCAGGAGGAAAGCGCTGAAGAGCATCCGCAAGATGCCTGCCAAGGAACGAATTCGCTTTAACCAGTTGACCGAAGATCTTCGTGCGAGTGGTCCGGTTCAGAAGGAATGGCCTAACTACTCAAAGCTCTCACAGGATGAGCACCATTGCCATCTGAGCTACAAATGGGTTGCCTGTTGGCGGCATCATTTTGGAGAAATAAGAATAGAGGTGTATTATGCAGGTTCACGCGAAAACGCACCGTATTAGGGTAGACATAAGCGGAGAGTTCATCCCGACTGCATTGATGAACGCCGTGAAAGCTGTTTTCAGCAATGAAGAGATAGAAGTTATCGATAATGAAGATGAGGAATACGTTAACTGGTTTGAGACCGAGGAGCATCATGATATTGCCGCTTTGACCGCCCCCGGCGATGTTACGCGGATCTATCGGGAAAACCGCGGCTGGTCCCAGGCGAAGCTCGGCGAGGAGCTTGGAGGATTGAGCCGGCAGAAAATTTCCGACATGGAGAGGGGCCATCGAAAGATCTCGGGTGACACGGCAATTGCCCTTTCCCGGGTGTTCGGAATCCCGGTGGAACGGTTCCGTCCCTGAATAGACGGGTAACTTGACAAGTCGGGTCAGAGTCTGGTAAATAGGGCCATAGTTAAAGCTTCGAACAACGCAAATGATGTTCATTGGGATTATTCGCCTTTATTCGATGCAAGTAAACAATATTGCAGATAATATATTTCAAAAATTGAAATAAAAGGAGGATGATTGGTCGAAAAGAAATGATAAACATAGAAAAAATAATTAATATTGCCCGAAAAGTCGGTATGCAAAGCAGATTGTATATTAGTTTCTTTCTTCTTTCAATTCTCCCGCTGTGTCTCCTCGGCTCGGCAGCGTATTTTATTTCATATAAAACATTAGAAGAAAAAACAATAGATCTTTCCATCCAGAACACACATTATCTTCAAGAAAATGTTGAGTTACTTCTTAGCAAATATATAAGTAAAGCAAATGGAATTTCAACAAATCTGGAATTAATAAGAATAGTTAATAATTACAATAGGATGAGTGACCAAGAAAAAAGTTCCAGTGCTTCTATTGTTTACAGTAAGATAAAGCAAGCGGGAATAGGTTTAAAGGAATTAATAACTATCGAAGTCCTTGATTTGAATGGTATTGTTAGCAATACGAGTTATAAAATTACTGATCCCGTAATAGAGCGGAGTAAGATCGTTCCCGATTCCTTAAATTCACCACATAGAATTAACTGGTATGGCACAAGAACATTTGAATACCAGAAGAGTAATTTTTCCGACTCTTATAATAATAATAACGGTATGGGAGTGATTCTATCCGTTAAAATAAAGAATTTCACTAATGGGTCTGACATAGGATTAGTAAATATCGGAATAACGGAGAACTATTTCTACAGCGCTATCGAAAATGAAACTTGGGATATTAAACGGTTAACCTATATAACAGATAAAGATGGACGCTTCGTCTCTCATTCTAATAAAGATTTGCTTTATCAAAGAGATAATTTAAATATATTAAAATCTATTAATGAGATTGAAAATAGCATGATAAATGCGATAGATATTTCAAAGCGGTATTTTAAATCAAAGATAGATGATGAATATCATATAGTAACATATTCCATTTCTTCTACAACCGGTTGGAGGATTATTTCAATTATAAATTACAACGATTTAATGGCAGATATCTATTATTTGGGTTGGGTTATTATCTTTTTGCTCCTGTTATCTACAATTTTC
>CAYSRH010000502.1:0-1850 GCA_964433245.1 uncultured Bacteroidales bacterium
TTTTGGTATCCTGAAGGGATGGGAACATTTTTAAAAGTATGTTCACCGGTTTTTGCTGTGATGGCTGCCTCATAATGCTTACCAGCAATTACAGCATACAGCTTTTCAGGTTCTTCACTGAGGTTACCCCAGTAAACAGTAACATCAAATTCTCCGGGTGTTTCTACCACCATTTTCCATGCCCGTGGTGCTAACCAGAAATTGGAAGTCAGGTACACCGGGTTTTGCTTGTTGCTGTTCAGTTTTAATACAGGGCGATTATGTCCGCGAGTAGAAAACACGTCCTGGTGCCAGGCTAAATATTCTCTTTTCATCTCTTCAATCAGTACAGGATGCTCATCTGCAATATCATGCTGTTCAAAAGGATCATTCCTCAGGTCGTACAGCTCAAAATCAAGGTCGTTGGTAAGCGTATAATGTTTATAACCATGTTCTTTGCACCATTGATAATGAAAGTCCAAACGCTGCTTGCTATGCCCGGATACATCTTCCTGCACCATTTTATATCGGTTGTTGCGCACCATGATGTGTCTGAAAGGATCCATTAACATGTCAATGCGCCATTGAATAAAAATGTTTCTTTCAGTCCAGCCGGATTCCTGACCATCAACCAAAGGGGCAAATGAGTTTCCGTCAATGGTGATGCCCGGCGGATTCGGAATATCGCAATAATCTAAGATAGTCGGCAAAACATCAATATAAGCGGTTGGCTGTGATACTTTTTTAGCTGACTTTATGGTATTTGGGAATTGCATAAAAAAGGGCACCTTAACACCACCCTCGTACATAAAACCTTTTAACCCGCGCAAATTGGCATGATAGCGGTCAAGGTCATGACTCGACTGCCCGTTGTCACTGGTATAGATAACAAGGGTGTTGTCGCGCATCTTCATTTTCTCCAGTTTATCCAACAGCCGCCCGAAATTCTCATCAATACTCTGTATCATGCCGTAAGCCCTGGCTGTTTCTTCCGAAATGCCATGCTCTATAAATGGTTTGTAATACTCATCCGGAACCTGTAATGGCACATGCGCCAGGGTGGTAGGAAGATAAATAAAGAAAGGTTTATCTTCCTTTTTTGCTTTTTCCATGAGCTTGATGGCTTCATTGGTATAGACATCCATGCAATAGCCGTCATATTTTTTCAATTTTCCGTTATGAAACAGGTATGGGTCAAAATAGCTGTTGCCCACCGGAAAATCCCTTGTGATTTCGCAAAAGTGATGAAAGACCACCTCATCAAATCCCTGGTTGCCGGGGTTGAGCGGGTATATCTCACCCAAATGCCATTTGCCGTACATTCCGGTGAGGTAGCCATTGGCTTTAAGCACCTCTGCAATGGTGATCTCATCGGGCGACATGTAGCACGTGGTATCGCCAACGTCAGTGTTCTTGGTGCGAAAGTTATAGCGCCCTGTCATTAAACCTGCACGTGTGGGGGCGCAGGCAGGACAGACATAAAAATTGCTGAATTGTACACCTTCCCGGGCAAACGCATCAATGTTTTGGGTGTTCAGGTGTGGATTGCCATGCAAGCTAAGATCACCAAATCCCTGGTCGTCGGTTAAGAAGAGGATGATGTTGGGTTTTTTATCCTGTAACTGTTTATTGTTCGTAGATGTGTCGACTGTTTGGCTTGTGCAGCCGGCGATAAGGCCTGTTAATGGCAAGGTGCTCAGAAATATTTGTTTCATCTGTTCAAATTTAATTTTTTAATGGTCAGATAGCTTGCCCCGCTAGGCGGGGGAACCTCCTTTTTGATCATGCTTCCCGCCATTGCGGGACAGGCTGTGTATGTTAAACATTTGTCATGGAGGTTTCATTTTATTATATTTTAAAAATTACATTAA
>CAYSRH010000503.1:0-1844 GCA_964433245.1 uncultured Bacteroidales bacterium
GGCATTTTCAAATCCTTCTTTATGATGTAGTTTGAGATGCAGATGTTCCTTTACCTCTTTTTCAACGGAGTCAGCAATGGCATTTACCTGGGTGGAAGAATTTCCCTGACAAATAACAAATTGATCACATACGGAGTTTTCAATTTTTCTTAGGTCAATTGTAATAATTTCTTCGCCTTTTTTTTCCTGAATCCCCTGAATTATACAGTCTAACAGATCGTTTTGCACTATTATTTTTTTGTTATATGTTATTTCTCTTTATTTTGTAAAAATACAAGATTATCTTTAACAAAAATATTTTTAGTTAATTTAATATTTTTGATGGCACAAAGATAGCTTTACAAATAGCATGCCATCATTTAATTTTTCGGGTTTTTATGATAAAATGGCAGCTTCGGTCTTTTGCTTCTTTAGATTCTACAAATCGTCTTTTGTTTCGTGATGCGGGGTCGTGTGATCTGCCGGAAGGACATGTTTATGTAACAGATTATCAGCATGCAGGGAAGGGGTTAGGGTCTAATACATGGGTGTCTTCGAGTGGCTGTAATGTGTTGTGCAGCATATTGCTTAAACCGAAATTATCAGCCATAAGACAATTTGACTTGTCTAAAATAGTTTCTCTTGCTTTGTCTGATGTCCTTGGCGAATATGTTAAGGATGTATCTGTGAAATGGCCTAATGATTTGTGGGTAGGACAAAGGAAGATTGCCGGCATGCTGATAGAAAATTCATTGGCTGGAAGTAAAATCCGGTATTCGGTTGTTGGTGTCGGATTGAATGTGAACCAAACGGATTTTCCGGCAGATGTGTCCAACCCAACATCTCTTGCTTTGCTTACAGGAGAAGCGCATGACCGGGCTTTGATCTTGCAGCAATTTTTGGATGCCCTGGCTGTGCGATATGAACATTTGCAAAAGAAAAAAAACAGATATATCCATCAGGAATATATGGCGAAACTTTACAAGAGTGGGGTAGAAGCTACTTATAAATCGGCAGGAAAAATATTCAGTGGGACAATTACCGGAGTGGATGAAACCGGAAGATTGAAAATTGCAATGCGTGATGGATCATGGAAGACCTTCTTTTTTAAGGAAGTGGAATTTATTCATTGATTATATTTCACAGATGTTTTGTGAAATAGTTCCAAAGAGCATCTTTTGGTGGTGGGGCAATAATTTCCACATCTTCGTTTTTTACGGGATGAATGAATGAGATGCTCCGGGCGTGCAGAGAAATTCCTTTGTCGGGATTGGAACGTGGTGCACCATATTTCAGGTCTCCTTTGATAGGACAACCAATGTGTGCAAGTTGACAGCGTATCTGATGATGTCTTCCCGTTTCTAATTGTATTTCCAAGAGGTGATAATTGTCTGAAGATTGTTTGAGGTGATAGTGTAAAACAGCTTCTTTGGCTTGTTTATTTTCTTTTCCGCTGACAAAGGATTTATTGTTTCCTTCGTTTTTTATAAGGTAGTGCTTTAATGTGTCTTCATTTTTTTTCGGTTTGTTTTGCACGATGGCCCAGTAAGTTTTTTGTGTTTGTTTGTCATGAAAGAGTTTGCACATTCGTGTATGTGCTTTGCTGGTTCTTGTAAATACAACGATGCCGGTGGTCGGTCGGTCAATTCTGTGTGGCGCTCCGAGATATACTTCTCCCGGTTTTTCGTATTTTTCTTTAATGTACTTTTTTAGTGTGTCCAAAAGAGGCTTGTCACCTGTCTTGTCACCCTGCACTAATTCCCCTGGCTCTTTGTTGATAATCAGCAGGTGGTTGTCTTCATATAGTATATTCATCTCCTGATATTATTCAGTATTGTTCCTGATCATTGGGAAAATCCACACTT
>CAYSRH010000504.1:0-1842 GCA_964433245.1 uncultured Bacteroidales bacterium
ATGATTAAAATGTGTACCCAATCGAAAGTATGGTCGTAAATTTTAAACATATGAATAAAAAGTGTAATTTTGTCTTTTATAAAAACACGCACAGTAATATCAATAATATACTATTAACATGAGCGGAAAAAAAAGAGAAAATCCTTTGGTAAGTTTGGTTTTTAACATCTTATTACCGGTTGTACTGCTTACCAAATTTAGTCAGAATGACTACGTTAGTGCAAATGCCATACTTTTTATTGCTTTGGCATTTCCTTTCTTTTATGGTGTACTGGATTTTTTTAAGCGATCAAAATTCAACTGGATATCACTTATTGGCGTTGTAAGTGTTTTGTATATGGGGATGGTCGGTATTTTAAAATTACCTCCTGAATGGGTGGCTGTAAAAGAAGCTGCTGTTCCTGCATTGATTGGTGTTGCTGTTATCATCTCAATTATAATCAATAAACCTCTGATCAATAAGTTTTTATTAAACGACATGATTTTTAATATCTCCATCATTAACGAGAAAATAAATGAAGCAGGAAAAACTGAAGAGTTTGGACTTTTTCTAAAAAAACAGACATGGTTGTTGGCCCTTACTTTCTTCTTTTCAGCCATTTTAAATTTTCTTCTGGCAAAAATGATTGTCGTAAGTCAGGCAGGTTCCATTGCCTTTAATGAAGAACTTGGACGGCTGACTGCCATTTCTTATCCTGTAATAGCTCTCCCTTCCACCGCGATGTTATTGGTAATTGTATGGCTGGTAATGAGACGTTTAAAAACTATTACGGGATTAACTTTGGAACAGGTCATTTTAGATGAGAAAAGGTGATTTTCTTTATTGGTATTTCCGGAGATTTATCAAAAGAATACATCGCATTTATTAATCGTACCTTTTTGTAATCATGAAGACTGTCATATGGAATATCCTTTGTGATAAGCACTCCCTGATCCAATAAACATTCCCGTTTTGTTCCCCTAAGCAAAGGCGTTTTAGGGGTCACCCAATGCACTCCATTGAAAAAGACAAGGTTTGCAGCCCGGCTATCTGTAACAAGTCCATTCTTGCAAATGATGATATCATCAACATTTCCGCGTTGTTCGAACAAAGAATCAAGGGAACTTCTATCTGTTGATTTATAATCGTATTGGATTGTATTGGAATGTACAATTTTTATTGATTCTATCCTTCTTTCCCGGTAAGGCGTTATTTCTATTGATTCAAATTTTCTGCCGTAACATAACCTGACTTTATATTTTGTTTGTGAATTGAGGTGTTGATCCTTTATTGCAAGCCGAATATAAAGAAACAGGTCTTCTTCTTCGTTTATGCCAAAAACCATCTTTCTTGTCCTGTTGTAACGCAGGTTGTGGTATAGCAAATCATGTGGTTTATTGCCTTCTATCCTTATGGTTTCAACAAATTGGCACATATATCTTGTCTATTAATTCCTGGTATTCTTTTCTTGGATCAGAAAAGGAAGTAATGCCTCCCCCGCTTTTATAAAGATAAGCTTTTTTTGTCTTTTCAATAAAACGGATCATAACAAAACTATCGATTTTCTTTCCATCATACAATCCTGCAACTCCTGTATAATAACCCCGCTCATAGCCTTCTGCCTCCCTGATAATTTCAACAGTTTTTTTCTTGGGAGCTCCACTAATTGATCCTGCAGGAAGCATGGAAGTAAAGATATCGCCCAAATGCCGGTGCCAGTCTTCACTTATTTTCCCTGTAACTTTACTGCTTACCTGCAAAAGTGTTTTATGATTGGTTTTAATTTTCTCCGTATAACGGTATCTCTCCACCTTCACATCTCTCGCCACCAAACTTAAATCATTCCTGATAAGATCAACAAT
>CAYSRH010000505.1:0-1839 GCA_964433245.1 uncultured Bacteroidales bacterium
ATTAATATAAGGCTGATAAATATCCTGGACATCACTGCTACTATAACCTCCATTGGTTGTTATTTCTTGTGTAGCAAACCAGGTACGCCCGTTATCCGGTGTTGCCAGGTTAAAATATTTTCTGTCGCTATTTAAAATATGGTCTTTAAAATATGAGTTAGGATCAGGGCTTGCAGGATTCCTAAGCGCTATCATATCCGGCTCGGTATAAAACAAAGGTGTTTGTTCATCGTCACCGGGATTCAACAATATCCCATTAGAGGTAATCACCGGATAATTGCCAGAATTCGGTGAGAGTAATTTCCATCCGTTACCGGTCCATTCACGCAAACCATCTTTTCCTACAATAAGTCGCTGATTATCCCAGCTGGAGTATAATCGCAAATCCTGTTTGTCGGGGATCCCCTGCGTAATATCAATCCAGCTATGGGTCACAGGGTCATAGGTATTGATCCATTTAGGTTGATACTCTCCCGGTGTGTGGTGTTGCCTCATGGCAATATGCACGCTGTACAGTCCTGCAATGGGTTTGGTAAAAATCACGGATAATCCGTTTTTTTCATCATCATCATAAAACTCTTTATCCCCCACATACGGAGGCGCATACGGAGGCGGCGGAAGATCCATGGCCGTCCAGGAAGACTTCGCTCCTTCTTGTGTTGGAACATCAAAACGCAAGACCCTAAAATGAATAGTATCATAGCGAATAATATCTGTATTATCTACTTCCGCTACAGCATATATCGTGTTTCCTACAAACGTCAGATTATAGGTTCGTGGATCTCTGCCCGAGGTACTTGTTCCACTTATGGAAGGAAACATTCTGTCGATAGCTTCCGGCCAACAGTCTTCCTTGCAGGAATCAATATCATGCATGGTCTGCCCGAATTGGTTTTCCAACAACTTAGCTTTCTCAACAGTTAAATTCTGAGGTGCTGAAATCAACTCCCAACCGGAGGGATGTTCGTCATAATCCTTGGTAAAACGCCATACTGCTCCACCAAAATCTTCATTGCCCGATCTAGCATTTAACAAAACAATATCCTGCCCATTGGACAATACTTCAAACAACATAGGATTATTAAAGTATGCACTTCCAAAAACATTCATATCCGCAGATACACGTGCCACACAACGCCAACGATTCACTATTGTATCAAATTCATAGAGACTTGGCAGGCATCCCCTTTCATACAGAACCAGGGCATACATCAAGCCACGTCGATTCAACATACGGGGCACCGAAAATTTCTCGTTAAACACACTGGCAACGCCACCAAACTCACCTACTTCGGGACAAGAGGCAAAGCCATTATTGATTTCATGCCACACACCAGCAGAATCGTAAGAAGCTGATTGTACAGAATGAACTCCAACCAAAGAAAAAACAAAAAACAAAGCAAAGAGAAAAAACAACTTTCTGCTTATTTGGGTAATGGAAGAATACTTGTTTTTCATAGTATAAAATTTAATTATTAATATGTGCAATGTAATATATAATTGTAATTCAGATTTAGATTTAGGTTCTGATTTAGAAGTTTACATCCATTAATTGCATTATATGCAGGTAATATGAATCACATACAAATCAACGTTTTTAATTATTTTTTAATCATTAAAAATATGTACAGACATTTATTATGATGTAATAATCTGCAAATTAATTATAAAATTAACTATTGTTTTTTACATTACCAAAAAAAAACATTTTTTTTTATCAAAAGTCACTATTGTCCGGTAAAAAATCAATGCACAAATATATTCAAAATATAACTTTATGTCATATGGCACAAATATAGGGGCTTGTTTTACGCACCGTGGTTTTATTCTACAAACAGG
>CAYSRH010000506.1:0-1835 GCA_964433245.1 uncultured Bacteroidales bacterium
GAATGATCATTCCGGTTTTATTATATCCGGATTGGATGCGCATATAAAGGTTTCCACTTTTTAGTGTAACTTCTTCGAAAGCCCGGGGACGATCAAATGCCATGATATTAAAATTGAATGTTTTTTCTACCCTGTCCATTCCGGGGAGGAACGCTGACCCTGCAATTGTTTGATTATAGAGTTGATCATCTATTTCAATAAGTGTAGCAGCTTTTTGGGACACGGTGTATTCTTCAAAAACAAGATAAAGAAGATTGTCTTCATAGCTGCGTAAGACTCCTTCTTTATCAGCATCTTTCAGTATATCAGAAATTGTAAAGTTAGCATAAGCCAGGGGTATAACTCCTTCCCAGTTTTCTATTTGTACTTCATCAGAAATATTAGACAAATCTAAATATTCTTTGGTACAACTCCAAAAGATAAGTGTTGAACCAATTAAGAACAAAACGATAGGTTTGATCAAATTTTTCATAGCTTTTCATTATAATAAAAACAATTTACAGTGGCTTTTTTAATGATAAAAAAAACAGCCGGGCTTTTCTAATGCATAAATATAATTATATTTTTTTTACAAAGAAAATTATTGTAAAATATAATTGTATAAAAAATTACCTTTTCCTCCAACCAACAGGTTGAAATTTTTATCTTCAGATTTAAAACGGGTTATACTAAAAGGTGTATGACCTTTTAAAGGAAACCCTCTGTAGAGGCTTCCATCGTTATTAAAAAGAAAAATCAACCCTTCTTCTTTACAAACGGCTCCCAGTTTTCTGTCATTGGTCGAAAAGTGAAAGCTGATAGGGGGGGAGGAGATGTTAGAAGAAACGGACGTTTGAAATATAAGTTCGTTGTTGTGATTATATACATGAATATTGTTTTTGTCAAAAAAGATATAATCCCCATTTCCATTCCCGTTAATATCCTCATACATAAAGTAGTGTTCAGGAGTCAATTTGTTTTTTGCTTGTTTTTTTTCAACATTTTCTTCAAGGTTGATGGAAATGATGTGTCCGTTTTGATCAGTGAAAATAAATTTGGGATTATTTTCGTCAGAAAGGAATACTTCGCTATTTTTAGCGAGATTGACACTTTCTTTTGGGATAACACGTTTTTCTCCTCTACGATTAAGGATGTACACGTTGTATTGGTCTGCAATAAATAGATAGTCTCTTGTTCCAATTCTGAAGTGTTTTACCGGCTGTACGACATTTGTTTCACTTTTCGTGAATTCCCATCCTTTGATGATATTTCCTTCCTGATCATAGCAATAGATGGATTTGTCATCCCCGGCAATAAAAAACCTGTAATTTTTATTGTTTTCATAGTCAAAGACAGAGATGGGAGAGGTCGCAAGAGAACGCAACTGAACAGGATATCTTTCTACCGGGTTGCCATTCCTGTCAATAAGATATATCTTATCTTTTGTGTTAAAAAGTAGTTGGAGTTTGTTGTTTTTATAATAGTCTATTTGATACACATCACTTAAAATGGGATTGTCCAGCTGGATTTTCCAGAGTATTCTTCCTGCTTTATTGATAAGATAAATGGCATGGTTTTCGTCCTGGACAAAAATTTCACGTTCGTTTGTATTATGGTTTATAACAAGTGCCGGTTTAATATTGACGGGGGCATCTAACAGACATTCCCATTCTGTTTTTGCTGTTGTATGTTTTTCCTGAGAGTGGTGAATAACAAAGTTATTGTAAAGTAAATTGTTGTCAGCACTGATTTCCAGTAATAATCCCCGGATATTAGATAACCCGGTCTCATTTTTCAGTTTTCTGCTCAGTGTTTTTTCCAGAAATTTGTTGTATTCATTCGGTAAAGACTGATGG
>CAYSRH010000507.1:0-1833 GCA_964433245.1 uncultured Bacteroidales bacterium
CCGGTCCTTCTCTGCCGGTACAGGGATACAATGACTTGTCGTATGCAAACGGTATAGGGGCGGCGGCAGTCGTTTTTTCTTCCCCCACTGCAGTCTGAATTACTAACTTTTGGACGGGGCAACAACGCCTGCTCATAAAAAGAAATCCAATACGGTGTGACATATATCCTGACACGGAGGGAGATTTTCCCATTGCCTTAGACGAATTTTAACCGAACCACGGGACGAAAGGAGAAGCGGCCGTCTGGAAAAATTGAGTTGCGGGTAAGCATTCGGTATTGTATACTTTATGAGAAAACAGGTGAAGATAATGTGTTCGGCCACCCAACGCAGCCGGGCAACTCATCAACTATGTCGAATAGAAAGGATAGAGATCATGACGAGCAATGAGGATAAAAATATCCAATCAGTGTTTTTGAGTGGAAAACAGATTTACTTACGCCACATAGAAAAGAGAGATATGCTTCTACTCCAAAGTTGGAGCAACGACGCCGACATCAGAGGGCTAACCGGTGAGGTTACGCCAACAAGCCTTTCTGACATGGAGGAGTTTTTTGTAAAAGCACAGGCTGACAGTCAGCGGGTATGGTTTGTCATTGTGGTGAAAGAAAATGATCGAGTAATCGGAGAAACTGGTTTGTTACGAATGTTCCACCCATGGCGCACAACCGACTTGAGCATTATCATTGGAGACAAGACTGCCTGGGGAAAAGGTTACGGTACGGAAGCACTCTATTTGTTGCTGGATTATGCATTTGGTTATCTAAACTTCCATCGAGTGTCCATTGGGGTTGTTGGGTCAAACGAGCGGGCAATACGTTTTTATAAGAAGGCTGGTTTTATGCAAGAAGGAATTCAGAGAGAAGGCTATTATTACAATCATTCCTATCAGGATTTTGTGATGATGAGCATTCTTGAAGAGGAGTTTCGGGAACTACACAGACGGCAGGGTAAAATCAAGTAATAGATAAAGTGGCCTAACATCGCGGCTGACGCATGCGTTATGCTCACAACTTAGGTATCCTTATAAAGAGAAGAAAAACATCAGAATATTTGCTATTGAATAATACCATATATAGTATTATAATATATTTATGGTTGTCCTTGATACATCTGTGATTATATCAGCTTTGTACTCAAAAAGAGGTCAATCAAATAAACTATTTTTTCACTGTTTAAAAGGGGACATAGAATATTCAATTACACCATTATTACTTTGGGAATATATCGGAAAGGTTGATGAAAAGATAATTGATGGTACATTAGCTATAAAACAGAAAACTGCAGACATTTTACTAAAGCGGTATCTTGAGAATGCTTCTATGATTTATCAGCCTATATTGAATCGACCAGTATTACCTGATGCAGCAGATGATAAAATCTTGGAATGTGCAATATCATCAAAATCATCCTGTATTGTAACATTTAATATTGGACATTTTCCTAACTCGATTTTATCTGAATATTCTATTAAAGCGATTTTACCAAAAACTTGTTTGAAGAAGGAGAAATTAAAATGAATACTGTGTTCAACTTGCGGTTACCAGCAGAATTGAAAAAGAAAGTGGAACATGAAGCGAAGGACAATCACACTAGCATAAATCAATATTTGTTATATATTATCTCAAAGACTATAGCTTATAATGATGCAATAAAAGATATCTCAAATAGATTCAAAAATTTAAAAACCGGTAATTGGGAAAAGGAATTCAATAAGATACCAGATATAAAGCCTTTAGAAGAAAAAGATGACACATAGGCTGTTGTGAACATAACATAAAGGTGCGCAGGGAGAGGAAGTAGTCGGCCGCTTCGGTGCTAACCTGTCTCTCG
>CAYSRH010000508.1:0-1816 GCA_964433245.1 uncultured Bacteroidales bacterium
GTGGTTTACAACGATTTTTGCAGAAGAAACAAATAAATTCTCAATTGAAGTTGAAACCGATGTTGTCAGTCGTTTTGTCTGGCGTGGCGTGGATTATGGACAATCGCCCAGCATTCAGCCCAGTGTCACCTTTTTGTACGGATCTTTTGACTTTATGCTTTGGGGTGCCTATGCCACCAACAATAACAACATGCAGGAGGTTGACTGGTACCTGACGTATAACCTTGGAGACTTGTTTTCTTTAACACTCTGCGACTATTTTTTGATGGATAACAACCTGGTCAACAACCGATATTTCATGTACAGGCACGACAAGACCAGTCATATCAACGAAATGGTGCTTGACTACCACGGCACAGAGCGCTTCCCCTTACGCTTGATGGCAGCCTCGGTCATTTATGGCGACGACAAGATTTCAGCCTACACCACAGCAGACAGCGACAGGCTTAACTATTCCAGCTACGTAGAAATCGGCTATCCTTTCACTGCCGGCGACATCACCCTCGATAGCTTCCTGGGTATCAACACGCACACAGGCATGTATGGTGACGACTTGGCAATAGTCAATGTCGGATTAACAGCCACCAAAACAATAGCCCTCAGTGCCACCTACTCAATCCCCCTCTCCTGCTCCTTCATCCTTAATCCGGCACAGGAGAATGTCTTTGTTGTGGCAGGGATAAGGCTTTAGCTTGTAGCTTTGTCACCTGATAACCTTTTAAACCAATGACATTTCAGAATGAACGTTTTACAATAAAATAGGGGTTCAGCAATTTCTCTTTGTTGTATGTTAAAGGTTTTCCATTGGCTTGTTTAACGCTGCATCCGGATGCCAGGGCAATGGCATGACCTGCTGCGGTATCCCACTCCATGGTGGGACCAAAGCGGGGGTATTCGTGAGCACTCCCTTCTGCGACCATGCATATTTTCAGGCTGCTGCCCCGGGAGAGGAAATTGATCATTCCGTGTTTTTTTTCCAGCTCTTTGCAATAGTTTTCTGTTTCTTTGTTCATATGCGACTTGCTTCCCACCACTGTGTAAACAGGTAGTGAATGGGGGAGGGGAAGGTGTTGGGCTCCCGGTATTTCGGAAGATTCAAATTGCGTGTTTTCCGGAATGTTTTCAGCTTTCCATGCACCTTCTTCCATAGTGCCAATGTAGAGGGTGCGTGTTACGGGCACATAGACAACACCGAGCACGGGCGTTTGTTTTTCAATTAATGCAATGTTCACAGTAAACTCCCCATTGCGTTTGATGAATTCTTTGGTACCGTCCAAGGGGTCCACCAGCCAAAAGGTTTCCCATTGTTTTCTCTGTACATAGTCAATGTTTGCCCCTTCTTCGGATAATATGGGAAGGTCTGTCGATTCCAAAGCTTTGGCAATGGCATTGTGTGCAGCTTTGTCTGCTTGTGTTAATGGGGAGTTATCTTCTTTGACCTCAACTTCAATATCTCTGCTGTTGTATATTTCCAGTATTTTTTCTCCTGCTCTGAGGGCAGCATTGATGGCTATTCGTTTGAGAGATAGTTCCATACGTTTCGTGTTATGCAATGATTAAAAAAAAGACTGCCCAAAATGAGCAGTCTTTTTACCTTATAAATAAACAAAGGAAGAGTGTTTATTTTATTACTTTTATATCAATGTTTATATTTCCAGTATAATCACCAGTTCTGTTTACTGAATTTATTTTGATTGCTCCTTTATTTCCTGAAACAGTTGAGAATAGAATAACATCTCCTTGAGCGATAGAATTAATACTTGTTTCTTCAGTTCCACTTGAAGTCCATGCTGATTCTATTGAAAGTTCATCAGTT
>CAYSRH010000509.1:0-1807 GCA_964433245.1 uncultured Bacteroidales bacterium
GGTTGGATAGTAATTATGTTGTTATAGATTCTCTTTACGCTGACGGCATTTCAATCCTGGCAAAATCAGCAAAAACATCTGCAGACCCTATAGATCCTGATGCTTACAGAGCAAAATCAGCAACCCAAACAATAACAAATTTCACTTACACAGGAGCAGATGTAAAAAAATTATCAAAAGCCAGGCATATTGCCCTCAATACTATTGGTACTACATGGCGTGGCAGCAATCAGGAACGTGTTAAAATTTATGCTACTGATATGTTTTATGTAAAGATTGGTGTTGATCTTAAAGCAGGAGGGAATAGCAGAGATATTGAAAAATAAGCAAATAAACATACAATAATGAAACGTATTCTTTTTATTCAAAAACAGGGACTTGTTATATTGTTCTTCCTTACAGTAATCATAATGAAAACAACAGGACAACAATCCAATACTTCTTATTTCATGGATAGGGTAGCACAAAGCAACCAGTTAAATCCTGCAAAACAATTTGACTGTAAATTCTATCTCGGTGCTCCTGTCTTTGCCCCTTTGGAAACGACAATGACCCACACAGGATTCACTATTAATGATATTCTGCAAACATATAACGACACAACAATCTCATTTCTTCATCCCCAGGGAATCGGAGCATCCGAATTTCTGAGCTCACTGAAAGATATCAACTATATCTCAGGTGATTTTGGGTATAGCTTACTCTCTGTAGGCTTTCGCATGAAATCATTCTACATATCATTGGACATAAGAGACAGGATACACGCAAACTTTTCATACCCAAAAGATCTGTTTGAAATACCACTTACAGGTGTTGAAGAAGGCGGAGTCTATGACTTGGGCACATTAAACTCTGATATGCTTTACTTTAGGGAATACGCTTTGGGCATTTCCGAACAAATCAATGACCAATGGACCGTTGGAGTCAGATTGAAGGGATTATTCGGTTTGATTGGCTATAGGACAGATAATAACATAGAACTACACACCAGCATAAACCAATATAGAATTCCTGCAGGAGTAGAAATTAATGTCTCTGCACCAATAGACTTAACCTATGATGAAGATGGAAATATTGAAGATGCAACATTAAAAAAAGAATATGAAGAAACAGACGGCATGATAGACCTTTTCACCAGTACAGATAACTGGGGAGCAGCTTTAGATTTTGGATTTATTTACAGGCACAATAACGAATTTGAACTTTCTTTTTCCGTTATTGATCTGGGATCTATCGGGTGGAGAAGTAATACATACAATTTTTCTCAGAAAGAAGAATTTGAGTTTGAAGGTGTCAATATTAAAAATCCTGAAGAGATTCCTTTTGACTCTATAAAAATGAACGCAAGTGAAGAACCGTTTTCAACACCCCTCTCAACGAAAATCTATCTTGGAGGAAGATACCATCTGAACAATACTTTCAGCTTTGGTGTGCTTTCAAAAACCCGGATATACAGGCAAAAATTACAACCTCAATTTACTTTCTCTTTCAATCTGAATGATAAATTTATCTCCACATCTTTATCCTATTCTATTATGAATAATAGTTATAACAATTTTGGAATAGGAGTAAACTTTAAAGTCGGTCCATTTAACCTTTACCTGATAACTGACAATGTCTCATTAAGTTATAATATGATCACAGTAGAGGACAATAATACTTTCCCTTTCCCGTATAATAGTAAAACGTTCAATATGCGATTGGGGCTTAATCTGATTTTTGGATGTAAAGATCCTTTGAGAGATAAGCCTTTGATCTATTAACAACAGGAAATTTTATTTATGCTTTTAAGAATTCTTTTAATTGC
>CAYSRH010000510.1:0-1799 GCA_964433245.1 uncultured Bacteroidales bacterium
GTTGAAATTCAAAGAAATGGAATTGAGATAGCCTAAAACAACTAAGCCCAACAAATGTAGTTTAGCGATCAGGATGGTAGGATACTGACTTTTTCTCCCTGTTTTTCAATACGGACATCCAATGTCAGGGAAATAATGTGCAGCACTTCTTCCAGTTTTTGATTGTTAAAATCGGCTGTAAGATGTTTTTCAGTGAGCGATTCATCAATCCGGAAAGTAACACCATAAACTTTGTTTAAGGTATTTACTACTTCCTGCATAGGGGTGTTTTCAAAACTTATTTTTCGTGTTTTCCATGCCAGGTAGTTGGGGTCAAATGAAAACTGCTTATTCAATACCTGTTTTTTGAGAGAAGCAACTTCTCCTTTTCTTAAGACTATGTGGTTGTCATGATCTTCTGATGCTGATACCCGGACAAGCCCGTTTTTAACGATTACCTCGGCATTTTTCAAATTTTCTCTGTCGTCAATGTAAAACGAGGTACCGAGGACTTTTACCGAAACTCTGTCTGCATGAACAAAAAACGGTTTCTCTCCTTTTTTGACATCAAAATATGCATCTCCCTTCAGGTAAACTGTCCGCTGATCTTTATTAAAAGAAGGGGGCACGATGAGTGTCGCATTCCTGTTAAGAACCACGGTGCTTCCTTCATCCAGAGAAACCTCCAACAGGGAGGATTCAGCCATGTAAGTTTTTTCAGAAGCCTGTGGAATAAAAAGATAAGCAAAGACAGAGAAAAGCCCCAATAAAAACACCGCTGCTACTTTTAATAAAATTGCCGTCGTGGAATTCTTTCTTGTTTTTCCAATACCTGCCTTTTCTTTAAACCGAAGCCATTCCGCATCAACATCCAATGCAGGAAAATTCGTGTTTTCTGATGCCATCCATACCTTACGGATAGCTTTCTCTTTGTGTTTATTTTCGGATGATTCCTGTATCCACGAAGCAAGCTGCCGTAACTCATCTTCTGTTGCTACGTTCTGCAACTGACGAATGACCAGCAATTCATAATTTATATTTTGCTCTTTTTCGTGCATTTTCTTTTTTTACCCCTTATACATAACTTAATACACAAGTTAATAATAATACCCTTATCTCATTATAAAAAAAACATAAAAAATATCATCATATATTCGCTTAACGCTTTTCTGAGAATCTTCAATGCCTTTGTAACCTGGGCTTCCACAGTTTTTACAGAAATATTCAACGATTCTCCTATTTCTGCATATTTCATTTCCTGATAACGGCTCATAACAAATACTTCCCTGCATTTTTCCGGCAATTGCTGCACGGCATCCTCTATTGCAGACTGTAATTCGTTTTCCTGCATAATATCCTGAAACTCCGATGATCCGGAAACAATACTTTCGTCAACCTGCAAAGAATTGTCAATCTTTTTGTTGTCCCGTATATGGTTTAAAGACCGGTTATATACCGCTGTGTAGAGATATGATTTAATTGATTTTTCCCGGTCAACAGATTCTCTCTTTTCCCACACATTGATAAACACATCATGCACAACCTCTTTTGCCGTATCCTCATCTTTCAGATAACGAATGGCAAAATAGACCAGCCTTTTAAAATATGTTTTAAAAAGCAGTTCTATGGTACGCTCATCTAATTTTTGAATGTGAGTTAATTCTTTACTCATTAATTTTTGTAAGAGACAAGGATGTTTTTATCTTAAATTAAATTCCAAAGTTAACATTTTTTGCTTTTACAAAGAACTACAATGTTTGATTTTTGTTCAGTAGTGTTGAAAGCTACCCTTAATTAGTAGCATTCATTACGACAGGTCG
>CAYSRH010000511.1:0-1798 GCA_964433245.1 uncultured Bacteroidales bacterium
GCATGGCATCTCAATTGTCTTTACCTTGTCGATGATAAGCTGTTCGTGTCTGCTTTCGGTGAATTCGATAATCATCGTGGTTGGAGTGGAAATTGCGCTGAAAAAGGCTTTATTCTTGAAATTGATTCAAATAAAAAAATTTTAAAAGAACTCACAGGGCCGCATAATCCCAGATATATTGATGATAACTGGATTGTATGTGAATCCCATATAAATACTTTGACGATCAGAGAATCCGGCGGGGAAAAAAAAATCAAACTCAGTGGCTTTACCAGAGGTATAGCTGTTGATAAAAATTTTATCTATGTTGGTGAAAGTGCTGATAGAAAGGCTGATGTAGTTTCAGATCATTCATTTATTACAATAATTAACCGTACCAGTTATACCGTTATCAACAGAATCAGGATACCATTTCCAGAAATATATGAAATACTTATTATTTCTGATAAAATGGCAAAAAAAATATCTGAAAAAAAGGAAAAATTTATTGTTGATTATGAATCTGATAGAATAAACGCTCTTGAAAAACAGGTTGAACAAGGATTTATTCAATTCGAAAAATTAAAAATATCGTATTCATGGAGAAATAGCTTGACCAGAGTTATACATAATCTCAAAAAGATTTATCGAATTTACTTGTCACAGCGATCAAACTAAAATGAAAATAGATTATCTGACATGGGAAGATTCTGTTTTATGGTTAAGAAATCAACCAGATCGCCAAGAATTGGTTCGTTCATGCTTTTTTGATGACCCATTAATTGATGCAGCTAAACGATATTATACAAGCACTGAGTGGCAAGATGTTCGTTTGTTATTGCCTAATTCGTGTGGCAAATCGTTAGATATGGGTGCAGGAAGAGGAATATCATCTTATGCATTGGCGCGTGATAATTGGGATACAACTGCTTTGGAGCCGGACCCCAGTAACATTGTTGGTGCAGGTGCAATAAAAAAGTTAGCAGAAGAAGCTGATTTAAAAATTAATGTTGTTGAAGAATGGGGAGAAAAATTGCCGTTTCCAGATGAAACCTTTGATTTGGTATATGGCAGGCAGGTATTACACCACGCCCTTGATTTACAGCAGTTTTGTAGGGAAATTGGAAGGGTTCTAAAAAAGAATGGAATGTTCATTGCAACACGCGAACATGTTATTTCCAATTCATCAGATTTAGAGCAATTTCTGAAAAATCATCCTTTGCACAGTCTATACGGGGGGGAAAATGCTTATCTTCTGAATCAATATGTGAATGCAATTCAAGATAGCGGAATCATCCTTACTCATATTTTAAATCCATATCAATCAAACATAAACCTTTATCCAGATACACTTGAAAAACTGAAAATAAGGCTTGCAAAAAAGATCATGTTTCCTTTTCCAATGCTTATACCGGATTTTATTCTTGTATTATTGGGTAAATTGATTAAAACTCCCGGCCGTCTTTATACTTTTGCAGGTTATAAATTATGAATAAAATAGTATTGGTTACAGGTGCGTTCGGTTTTATTGGCAGAAATGCGGCCAGATTTTTTGCACAAAAAGGATGGACGGTTATAGGTATTGGACATGGTGCCTGGACAATTCAGGAATGGCGTCAATGGGGAATATCCAAATGGCATACATCTGATATTACGCTGGATGCTCTATGTACATATGCAGAGGAACCGGATGTGATTGTGCATTGTGCAGGCAGCGGATCTGTAAATTATTCCATGACTCATCCTTATCAGGATTTTCATCGTACAGTAGAAACTTTATTGTCTGTTCTTGAATTTGTCAGACCGTATGCACCCGGAG
>CAYSRH010000512.1:0-1795 GCA_964433245.1 uncultured Bacteroidales bacterium
ATCAAAAAGTGCAACTCAGGTATTAGCGAATTGATTTTTTGAGATGTCCTGCTCATGAATTCAGGAAAAAACCCGATAAAAAAAATAAAGGAGGTCGCTTATGTAAATTGAAAATATTGAATGGTTAGCCTGCCGGTTACAGGCGGAGAGGAAGAGGTGTGTGCAGTTATTCATTGGTTATTTTTTTACGCATTTGTTTTTGTAGTTGCTGAATTGCTGTGATTTTAATTATTTATTTGACTATTTAGATTAGAATTACTATTTTGCGCCACTAAAAATATTTAAAAATGTATACAGATAGAAGTGAACGGTATTTACAGGATTTTCCTGCGTTAAATCCCATTGATATAGCGCTTTATAAAGATTGTACAAGAAAGAAACAGATACGTGAGCTAAAAAAACTTGCAGGCTCGCTGGAGAATAAGAGATGGACTCATGTCAGTTCAACATTTGCAGGTGGCGGCATTGCCGAAATGCTCAGAAGTATCATTCCCATTGCTAAGGGTTTCGGCGTAGATTGTGAATGGTATTGCATTGAAGGCCAAAATGATTTTTTTTCCATTACAAAGCGACTTCACAATGTTATCCAGGGATTGAAGCAGGAATTCTCGCTAGACGATTTGCTTAAAACATATATCGAGGCCAACAGGAATAATTTCCAAAACACTTCTGTCCATTCTGATCTGACGATCGTGCATGACCCACAGCCTTGCGCATCAATAGTCCATGGGGAGTATGAAGGGAAGATACTCTGGCGTTGCCATATTGACACTACCGATGCAGACCAGCGCATCTGGAATTTTTTACTGCCATATATCAATGGGTATGATGGCGCCATTTTTTCACACAAAAATTTTGTAAAGGAAGGACTCAAAATTCCGGTCTATAAAATTACCCCGGCTATAGACCCATTGACTGTTAAAAATAAACACAGAACCAGGAATGAAGCCCTGTCCACACTCAATGATCTATTCCGGGAACACGATATAGACCCTGAACGACCAATTGTTTTGGCTGTTTCGAGATACGATATTCATAAAAACCAGGCCACAATTATTGAATCCTTTAAAAAGCTGAAGGAAGATAGTGAAATTCAGCATCTAAAACCAATTCTGCTTATCGTTGGAAATTCGGCCACCGATGACCCGGAAGGGATGACAATGTATAAACAAATAAGCAAGTTGGCAGAGGAGGACCCGGATATTTACACATTACTGAATATCCCCAATAATGATGAGAGCATTGGCGCATTGATGAAACTGGCAGACGTGTTCGTACACATATCAACAAAAGAGGGTTTCGGCCTGGTTGTCACTGAAGCCTTATGGCAGGGTACACCTGTTATCGGAAGTAAGGTTGGCGGTATAGTTCAACAAATCAGAAACGGAAAGACCGGTTTTCTTGTCGAGCCTTTCGAACATAATGATGTGGCTACTTACATGAAGTATATCCTCACAGAACACAGCGAACGTGAAAAAATGGGGTATTATGCCATTGAAACGGTCAGGGATAAATTCCTCATCACTTCGCAGATAACCAAATATTTTATCCTGATGAGATACATGCTCGGGATTGACTTCCCGTATTTTGCTATATAGTGGCACTAATACCAAACCGCTATCAAGATACTGAAAATAATATTATAAAGCCTGAAAATATAATAATAACAGACCTCAAAACAAGCACACTAATTTAGGTATCCGCTCAATAAAAAATGGTAAAAAATGAATTTCACGCCACGTCGCCAAGTCGCAAAAATATATAATACAGCTACTTAGCGCCTTTGCGTGCAAAT
>CAYSRH010000513.1:0-1783 GCA_964433245.1 uncultured Bacteroidales bacterium
CCTTCCAGGTCCCACCCAATGATTCGAAAGAGTGAAAATCAGTGTGTGACAGACCGCCGGAAGTCATTCCGCCAATATGATCCGTTTCTTCTATCAGTAAAACATTCATTCCTTCGGAAGCGGCATTTATTGAGGCTGCTATACCTGCCGGGGTAGCGCCATACACAAGCACATCAAAATTTGTTAAACTTTTTTCATTTCTTTGGTTTGTGCAGCTTACCATTGCCAAAAGTGCAAATAAAAACCATCCAATCTGTATGCTTCTTTTTTTTATAAAGTTCATCATTAATTCGTTCTCCAATTTTTCTTAATTTCTTCTATCCCGGGTTCTGCCGGGTCAAAAGCTACCCCTTTGAGGTATTTGGCGGCTTCATACAATACAGCCGAATAGTTCCCATAAATACAGGAGGTGTGATGGATGTACGGTCCATAAATAAGTTTTTCTTCCCACAATGGCCAGTCACCCACTTTCAGATATACATATGAGCCAAGAGTATGAGGCCCATCCACGGTTTTTCCTTCACCACAGAACAATGAATAGTTTCCGTTATCCTGATCAAAGCGTACCACTGTAATATTGCCATCTTTTAGTTGCCAGTGGCAGGTGCCTGGTGCCTCCGAAGGAAGGATGGAGTGGTGCTCAACCTTTGTTTCTTCTTTCTTTTTACTTAATGAAGGGGGAAACACACCGCAGTGCCAAAGCAGTTCTGCGTTATCGTTTTCAGGATGCCGGGTGGTCAAATCCGCGAAAAACGTAGGTTCTTCAAACAAGCTCGCCGCCTGCAACATAACACTGCTTATGGCACCATGAATATCTGATTCGCATGAAAAAGGAATTCCTTCTTCGGTGATTGAAGCATGCACGAAACACGAACAAATACCCAATTGTATTTGCAATTCGTCCCAACATTGAAAAGCCACCGATTGCAATTGGTGTTCTTCTATTAGATTCTTTAACACCCATTTTAACGCGGCTATTTTTCTTGTTGATTCTTCGTTGATGTTTGAAAAATCAGCTGATTGCTTAATTTCCTGCACCACCTGTTCTATTTCCTCTTTTTTATTGTCTAATGCTTCGTTAACAAGACGTACCACTGTACTTAAATTGAATGGAATGATCTCGATTCCGAATTTTTCAAGCAATTCATTTTCATTCACGATAAGCGTGTAAAAAGATGCCGGCCTTGAAGAAACCTGCCCTATCCGCATATTAAGGGTATGCTTCACCACATTGGCTGCCCTGATAAAATTAACAAGTCCTTTTCGGAAAACCGGATCTTTTACGTTGGAATTGACGATGTACGTGAAAGGCACCTTGTAGCGTTGCAGTACTTTTGAAGTGCCAAACAACCCACATTGTGTATCGCGCAGCCGTTTTCCGGAAGGCAAAGGTGCATCGTCTCTTGGTCCCCATATCAGGATAGGTTTATCTACTAATTTGGCAACTTTAGCCACCGCATTTTCGGTTCCAAAATTGCAATGGGGGGCAAATAAAGCGTCCACTTTTTGCTGGATAAAATATTCCGCAACCTTTTCCGAATCCTTGTCATCATGAATAATACCCTGATCATTTAACCAGTCTATATCCAAAACATGAACTTGCTTTGGAAGTAGTTTCCCGATTTCATCCCGAATGATGTTTTTATATTTCACTGCTTCATCAAGGGGGAAAGACTCTCGTCGTGTTGGTAAAAACCCAAGGTTTATTTTTTTGTCCTTCATATCATCATTTATTATCAACTATTACTTCTTCAATCTGCCCTTCAAATTTTACAGTGTAGCC
>CAYSRH010000514.1:0-1778 GCA_964433245.1 uncultured Bacteroidales bacterium
AACCTACGAGAAAGCAAATTTCAGCCAATGAACGAACTATTGTTCAGGAGCATTTGGCAGAAAAAAGAAACAAGTCAATGCCTGTGTTTTACCTAACAGATCAGGACTACCTTTTTCGGAAGGAATTTGAGCGATATCCGTATTTACATGCAGTTAGAGAGCATGAAGATTTCACAAAAAAATACGTAAAGGAAATGCCTGACTCATTATATCTTGTACTAATTAATCAGATCCTTAAGGATGATTTGGCAATGTTGATACAGACGCATTATCAGAGGGATGAGCTGATTGTAAACACACAAAACTCGTATGTGGCACTTTATGTGCGAAAAGATGAGTAAGTCTGCGCATTTCGAAGGTTTATTCAAGAGACGGACGTGTCGTGACAATAAAGATGGTGAAAAAGTAGAATCATTTCTTTATATTTGTCGGCATATAATGGCGATAATGTTGGGTAAAGGTTTAAATAAGCGAAAATTAGGTTTCGGGAAAAAAGACAAGCAGGTTTTTGTAAACATGTTTAATCTTTTGATGCTTCAGGGAATTAATTACCTGTACCCCATCATCACCTTGCCTTATTTGTACAGGATGTTGGGAGTTGGAAATATGGGAGTTGTAGCGATTGCCCAGTCAATGATGCAATTTTTTATCACCTTTGTAGATTACGGATTTGACTTAACGGCAACCAAAGCCATAAGCCGGAATCGTGACAACAAAGAGGAGGTGGCTCGTATATTTCATTATGTCATGACCACAAAATTTTTGCTTTGTCTCGTGGGGTTTCTCATTATGTGTGCCATTGTTTTTTCTGTTCCCCTTTTCCGGGAGCATGCAACGGTATTTATCATTATGTACGGATTTGCATTCGGACAGTTCTTGTTTCCTATGTGGCTGTTTATGGGTTTTGAAAAGATGAAATACATTGCCTACATTAATAGCATGATTAAAATAGCCGGTATTTTTTCTATATTTCTTGCTATCAATCATGCTGAGCATTTTTATCGATTTGTTGTGATCAATGCTTCGATTCCTTTTGTTGCCGGAATGGTTGGTCTTCTCGTTGCAATGTATAAGTACAAGCTCGGATTTCATTTGCCTAAAGTGCTTGAAATTACAGAAGCGATCAAAGAAGGGTGGCACGTATTTGTCGGTTCCCTGAGTACCGTTGTGTATATGATTGCCAATACGATAACCCTGGGTTTCTTTGCCGGCATTGAGGTGGTGGGTTATTATTCCATTGTGGAGAAAATCATTTTTGCAATCAGAGGAGGGGCTGTGGTCATTTTTAAGGCTATTTATCCGAATGTTTGTAACCTTGCCGTATCAGGATTTACATATGTTAAAGATTATTTTATCAAATTATTTTCTTTTTTCTCTTTGGGGTTCCTCTTTTTTTCGGTGCTTGCTTTTATTTTCTCTGACTATATTACCACACTATTAATAGGTTATCCGAATGAACTGGCTTCTTTGCTGTTAAAGATTATGGCTATTGTGCCTTTGATTGTATTATTGAATATCCCGGCTTATCAGACTTTGATTGTGTATAACATGCAACGCAAGTATTCGAAAGTGTTGCTTGTGGGAGCTTTATTGAGTATCACGCTGAACATTGTTTTGGCCTACTATTTTCAAGCGGTAGGAATAGCCGTTTCGGTAGTGCTAGTTGAAGTAATGGTGACCTCAGCCCTCTACCTCAGTGTTCGTGCAAATCGGCATAAGATGTAAGGCGTAATACAGAATGGCTGATAAAAAAACACCTTTCTATGTGTTTTTCTTAC
>CAYSRH010000515.1:0-1769 GCA_964433245.1 uncultured Bacteroidales bacterium
AGTCAATGGAACAAGATGTTCATTTACAGGTGTAGTATTCTGGAAAGAGTTTTATCCTGGAAACGAAGCAGGAGGATTCTTTTGGAATCGCATGCCGCACACAATGCTTGAAAAAGTAGCAGAGGCAAAGGCACTCAGAAAAGCATTTCCGGCAGAATTGTCTGGACTCTATGAAGCAAGTGAGATGCATCAGGCTGATAACGGAACAGTTTATAGTTCTGATAATGGCAAAAAAGATATTGATAAAAAAGAAGAAAATACAAACTCAGGGAAAAAGTCCATTGGACAACAGGTGAAAGAGCAGAAGCAAAAACAGAAACAATCCCTCAGCTATGGTGAGCTCTTATGGAACCTGCTATTGTCTCGTGGAATAAAGGAAAGAAAAGATCAGCTAAAGATAATTCAAACACTTACTGATAGGGAAAAACAAAGATATAACGAAGAAGAGAAAAAGTTTGTTTATATCAAATTACAGGAAAATCCAGATCTGATAAACCAGATACTAAATAGTGATAAAAATGCAAATAAGTTTAAGACAATGTTCCAGGGACTTTGTGTAGGTAAAATGGAAAATAATATGATTGACAAGTTTGCCAGATTTATCACAAACAACTATGACAATGCTGATATAGACTATCAAACAGCATACAATGAACTTATTAAGAATCCAGAAGAATGGATCAGACTTTTCATATCAGCAGATGATTTCTAAAAAATAAAATCAAAATCAATGTTAGCCACTTCTGGTAATATTGCTGGGAGTGGCTTTTTAATTTGTAGAAAGGAGTCTTTGTATGGTACTATCATACACGAAAATGCATACCTATATGCATTGTCCTAAAAGGTTCTACTTCACCTATATTGAACGAATACCTCAAATAACAGGTGAAGCCCTTTGGGTGGGGACAATTGCTCATGAGCTAATTGAGCTCTATACCAAGGCAAGAATGGAAAAGAAACTTGTTAATCCACAGGATATTGTAAAGCAGATTGATATTCCATATACCCAAAAGGAAGAGGCTGAAGAGCTGTTATATAAGTTTCTTGAATGGTGGGGAAGGGCACAACTAAATGTTGATAATATTGTCGGGATAGAATATAGTTTCGGTCTTGACAGTGATTTAAGGCTCTGCGGATTCAATGATGATAAGGTAATATTCCATGGTATTGTTGATAGGGTTGATTATAATCCTGATGCCGGGAGGTTAATCATTACTGACTATAAAAGCAGTTATGCAAAAGCCAGTCCAGTACAGCTATACTTATATGCCACTGCCTTTTATAATAATCCTCACTGGGATATAGAAGAGATATGGGTTGTTAATCATTACCTGAAAAACAATTTCCTTGATATCCGTAAACTCACAGAAGATGAAATTGATGCTACTGCACAGGCGTTAATAAACATTAGAAACGATGTCATTGTTGCAATAAATGAAAATAGGTTTCCAGAGGTTCCGAATACAAAATGTGCGTGGTGTCCATATATGCATATTTGTCAAAGTGGAAAGCAATATCACGATAGTCTGGAAAACAAAACCATTGAAGAGATTGCAACTGAGTATGTTGTATTATCAGCTCGAATTGATGATTATAAACAGCATCTTAAAAATTACTGCGATGAGAATGGAGCTATTGTAATAGGCTATACATCCATTGAAACCAAACAGCGAAAGCGAGTAGAGATTAGTGATATTGAAAGATTGGAACAGCTTCTAATAGAAAAAGGTTTTGAACTCGGGGATTATATCAAGGTCAAACAATCACCT
>CAYSRH010000516.1:0-1764 GCA_964433245.1 uncultured Bacteroidales bacterium
TCTGCGTTTAATTGCGTATTATTGCGATATAATTGCACATATTTCACCTGGACCGCCTAAAAAACTTCAGCAGCTTGTATTGTATCAGATTTTTTTAGAGGAGTCAACAAATAAAAACGGAATATATAAACAAATGAAGGCATACAACAATAAATGTAAAACCTAAGGAGTAATTATCTTGATATCCTCATTTTCCGTTTCATGAAGGACATAAGAATCCGTCTTTTCCGTCACAATAATGTCAATTATTTCCGGTGCTGCAAACTGTGCGAAGGAATTTCGTCCAAATTTACTCGAATCGATAAGAAGAATAACAGTATTGGCGATCTCTGTCATTTTCTGTTTAATTCGGGCATGATTGATACCGGGTACTGATGCGCCTTTTTCAGCTGTAAATCCCGTCGTTCCCATAAACGCCTTGTCTACCGTCAGAGCTGACATCATTTCCCTTCCCGCATCATCGAGGGTACAATTATACTCCCGCTTGACCGCCCCGCCTAAAAGAATAACATGTACACTTTCAAACTCACCACAGATGAGTGCAGCAATCAAATCATTGGTTACCACGGTTATATTACGCTTTTGACCAAAAAGTTTTGCAAATTCCTGGGCCGTCGAGCCGGCATCCAAGGCGATTGTATCACCATCCTCTATGAGTTCGATTGCGAGGGAAGCAATTTTACGTTTTGCTTCGATATTTTGAACAGCCTTTGCCCGGATATCTAAATCGAGACCGGTCTTGGATTTAACCATTGCACCGCCGTGGGTCCGGATAATAGCCCCATGCAGCTCGAGATCCCTCAGATCAGTCCGGATTGTGGTACTCGAAACGTTGAAATTGCTGCTTAGTTCGGCAACAGTTGCCTTCTGCTTTTGTTTAAGATATTCGATGATTTCAAACTTTCTCTCTTCAGCAAACATTTCCATAGGTACAATTCTACTGGCAATCGGCAGAAAACGCAAGCAACTAAAGAGATATGAGTGAACAGAAAAGCAACTATGGACTTGTTGTAATTATTTCTTGGATTTCAAATCTTGTGATTTGTACCCCGGCACGTCTCATATCCCCAATGGACTGCTCTGCGCCGCTGATAACTTTTTCCTGAAACCTGTCCGGCTTTTCTGACTGAGAACCCTCCTCCGGTTCCAGCTTCCCAGCGGTTATCTTTCGCAACTCAGAAATTCGATACCCTTTGGCAATTTTCATGAAACTTTGTTTAACTGCTTTTTCGATTTCTGCATGCAATGAATTGATTGATTTTCCGCTTGTATGAAACATTACGGGATCGGTGATTTTCCATTCTGCTCTAAAGGTGATGAGAGAAAATATTCCTTCGGCAGTTAAAACTACGAATTCTGATACCTTTATTCCGATCGGCACCTTCGGGTAGAGGGTAAGCGCATCCTCCTCTTTCACCCGGACTGATTCCTTATTTTCGATTTCTACTGCCCTCCTTCCTTTTCGCTGCAGTACAACATATTCGTCATTCTGATTGATATCGATTTTTTTTCCGCAGGAGAGGAAAAGGAAAGAATAAAATATTACCATAATCTTCAGTATTGTATAGAATAAAAACTGCGGCTGCCGCTTTTGAAAATCAGGTCTTTTCGAATTCATGATTTTTTAACCTCCACCTAAATCAGGATATATTAATTTATACCGATGACCGCAGACACTTTCTTTTTTTCTTTAACCCAAAGCCTATCAATTTTTTTGTACTTTGTATACATTTTTATTAGATTGGTTTATACTGTACCCACAAG
>CAYSRH010000517.1:0-1763 GCA_964433245.1 uncultured Bacteroidales bacterium
GAAAATAGAAACATTATCATGGTACTGGACTTTATGCAGAGCAATCTATATCAAAAACTTGAGATAAGGGGTAAATAATGACAATCCTACATTATATCGCACAAAGTATACTATACAGATTGCCTGATTTTCGTACTAGAAAACAACTTTTGTGGAGAATAAGAAAAAAGACCCATAAGGCGTTACAGGAGGAACTCTCTAGAATTCCTGTGATAGAATCAGGCATAGAAAAGCAAGGTGAAATACCCTTTATAATCCTCGAAAACGGTCTAACTCTCTTTGGAAAACCCCCTACCGATTTTCAGCGAGATATTTATCTTCATTGGGAAGATTGCATTAATCCAGAAATAACTATGAAGACCATTGGGGTAGCGATTGATGCTATCACCCGTTATTTTTATCCTCATGCTATGCCTCAGTTGACCATGCCCTATCCCAGAAAGCTTCGCTCTGTATTCGGGCACCGGCAACACATTGAAACTATAGAAGACTTGCCAGATTTATCACAAGAGGAAAGAGAAGAGTTAAAAAATATTTTCTCACCAAAAGCTGGTGAGGTTTTTTTAGATGTTGGATCATACATGGGATACGGGGCTATCCGATTGAGTCAAATTATGGACATTGATTCTCATGTTATAGCTGTGGAAGCAGAACCAAGCAATCTAAATATATTAACAAAAAACGTCAAGCACAATAATATAAACAATATAACCATTGTACCTAAAGCTATCTGGAATCACCAAGGGATTCTTGATTTTCACAGAAGAGGAAAGCGTCAAGCTAATTCACTTGTAGGCGAAATCGTTAATCCTTCAGATAGTATCCAAGTGGAAGTTACCACCATAGATGATCTGCTTTACAATCTTGAGATCAAAAGTATAAATCTCTTGAGTATGACGATTAATGGTGCTGAAGTGGAAGCGATTGAGGGAATGAAAAAGACACTCGTGAATTCCAACTATATCAGAATGAGAATAGCAGGATGGTATGAAAGAGACGGTAGAAGGATCTCTGATATCATCTCTCCAATGCTCACAAAGCATGGATATGAAGTAGCAATTGGCATAGCCGGTGGCCTATTAGCTTGGAAAATCTGAGGATAGACAGTGAATTCACTTTATAGATACTACAAGGGACTAATCCTTCAAAGGGGAATAGAAATCTTAACCCGCTTGAATGTTAAACTTCAGCGACAAAATAGACCAA
Source organism: uncultured Bacteroidales bacterium (assembly GCA_964433245.1). GTDB lineage: Bacteria > Bacteroidota > Bacteroidia > Bacteroidales > JBBRXJ01 > CAYSRH01. Next base: position 1,207 of record CAYSRH010000517.1, read on the forward strand.
CCCTCCCACCAAAAAAACTCGGATTAGAACAGCAGGATGCGCAACAGTTAACATTTACTACGCCTTATTTTGTACTCTCTACTGGCCGATGCGGTACTCTATGGTTAACTAAATTGCTACGTCTTTCACAGTACACCTATGTAAATCACTCTGATTACCCGGATCTTGTTCGTCATAGCCGACTCGCCTATGAAAAGTATGACCAAAACCCCGAGGCTTTTCAGCAGATTATTCGCGCTACACGAGATGACTTCTTAATCAGAGCTTATAAATATAATCAATCCTATATCGAAACAAACAACCGAATAACTTTCTTTGCTTATGCCATCAAGCATGTATATCCAAAAGCCAAGTTTATTCACTTGATACGACATCCAGGAGACTTCGTTCGGAGTGGGTTGAATCGAGGATGGTATAGAGAAACACAACGCCACGATTTAGGACGTATTAAGATGAAAGATCCAGAAATATGGAACGAGTTATCGAGTACAGAGAAAGTCGGATGGCTTTGGAATGAAACCAATGCATATATTGTGGATTTCTTATCTTCTATACCT
>CAYSRH010000518.1:0-1760 GCA_964433245.1 uncultured Bacteroidales bacterium
GCATAAATGTATGATTTTTTCGAGGTCAGCTACCACTGTTATTGCACTGAATTTTTCCAGTCCGGCTGCCTGGTTTGCATCGCGTATCATGGCAATGGCCTGATGATCTGTATTTTGCAGGTGTTGAATGATGGATTGTCCAATTTTTCCGTTTGCTCAGATTATGAGTATATTCATTACTGTTTTTTATTTTCAAAAAGAGTTTGAACCGACGGATAAATAAAAAACTGCATTTACTATATTGGTTTTTTTAGGGCTCCACAACGAATTTCGCAGTATATATGCTGTTTATTCTTAAGAAATACAATCCCGGATACAGCCCAGACACATCAATTCTTCCGTTAATATGATCCGCATTACTGATAATTGTGTTGCCACAGACATCAATAATCTTCACTGTATTAATTTGTAAAGCTTTGCCTTTGGTTAGTTTCACATATATATCATTTTTGCAGGGATTCGGATAAATATTATATTTTAATTGCTCGTTAGCATATTTATATTTACCTAATGGTTTGTTTTGATCCAATTTTGCATCAATTTGTTGCAACAATGCCCATAAGTAGATATGATAATCTTTTACATGATAACCCATAAAGCTGAAAAATGGATCGGTTTCAACATTTATTAAATCGTTTGGCCGTTGATCATCAGCTTCCGGAAAGTATGATACATTCAGACCAATTTGTGTTGAGCCTTCTCTTCGTAGACGTATGGTATACAAACTGTCGAATGAAATAAACCCTGTGCCCTCTCCTAAATTATAACCGGCATCTGGAGCAATATAAAAACGCAACGGTTGCTTGTTCAGTCCATAATACAAAGAATCCTGGACAACCCAATGATTCATGGTATCAATGGTTTTATAGATAAGACCGCTATCTGCAAGGTATTTATTAAAAATCGGCGAACCTGTATTAATTGGAGGAAAATCCTGTCCTTCCTTAAAACTTGACCAGTTCTGGATGCAATTGTTTTCGGCAAACTCAGTACACAACGGTATGTTTTTCCACCATCCACCAGCATATTGTAAAACAGGGGCATATACATAATTCATACCACCCAGAGCAGCAGTAACCAGTTTGTCCTGCAGTTCCTCATCATTATCAAAAACATCCCGTAAAAGGAATCCTAATAAATACGAACCCTGGGAATGGCCTGCCAGAATTATTTTGTTCCCGTTATTATAATTATTCAGATAATATAAAAACGCTGATTTAATATCGCTGTATGATTTCATGATTGTATCAGCCTGCATTTCAGGAGGAGTTATTTTTCCGTAAGTTGGTGGCGTGGATTGTCGGTACCTAGGAGCGAAAAATCTTCCATATTTTGACAAAAGCCCACCCTGCGTAATTATCGTAGCATTAACCAAAAATGAATTCTGATTCCCGATTGGAATTGTACCTGCAAGATAATATATTCCGGACAAAATGGTAGGATGCACAAAAAAAACATCTACACCAGTGTTTATCATAGAATTGTTACTGATTGGGATAACAGAATCAATTTGCAGGTTTTTGTCAATAATTGCAATATCAAGATTATATCCCTCAAGCAAGGTGCCGGATTTGTCAGGATGAAAAGCCCAGTTATTCAAATCAGAATAATCTGTTTGTGCAAACAAAAAACATATTTGAACCTTTATTAATGAAACAGCCAGTAAACTAATTATCGTTTTCATATTCATTTTCTAGCTGTTGAATATTACCCCTATTTCCTGAATGTTAACCAAATCTTTCATATCAAACTTTTTAAAT
>CAYSRH010000519.1:0-1758 GCA_964433245.1 uncultured Bacteroidales bacterium
TTATTACTGAAAATATCTTAATATCCTTTTGTGTCAAAAATCTATGGTTCATTTAATTTTCGTTTTAAAAACTTATTTTTATGTAAATTACAAAAAAAATAAGTTCTATACCCTATTGCATCAAATATTCTATAATTCTTTTTTTTGCAAAATCATTTTCATCTTGATTTAATTTTAACGCTTTGACAGCAATATCTATCAAATATTCATCAGAGTAGCAAGAGGAACTGCTCTGCTTATAAAACTTACCTGTTTCCAGAAGGGCTTCAAGAGGTATCAGTCCAATAAGTTCAGATCCGGAAACTTCGATATGTTCTTCTTTTGCTAATTGCTTTACTTTTTCGAACACATGATAAACAGGGGTCTCTTTAAAATTGAGAATGTTTGTTGAAATCTGAAAAGTATTAAATTCTTCTATGTACCATGCTATTGCACGTACATTTTTCAATAATCCTTTGGTATGCATTCCGTTTTCTGTCATTCCGGATTCCCTTAGTTTTCCTGCAATACGAACAGCTTTTTCCCTTGTCGCGTCAAGTAAATTGATATTAAATGCAATCAAAAAATTTCTGGCTCCAATTACGGTTACTCCTGCTTTTGGATTCATTGAACAGGGTCCGTAGTCCGGAATCCATTCTTTTAGTTTTATTTTATTAAAAAATCCTTCATAAGCACCTTTTCTTATTTCAGCCAAAGATTTGCGATTTGCGAAGAAAGCACTTTCTTCATAACAATAAACCGGAATTCCTAATTCTCTGCCAATCCTCTCAGCCAATTTATATACATAAGCATTCAGTTCTTTCATGGTAATTCCGGAGACAGGAACCAAAGGACAAACATCAGTTGCTCCCACACGAGGATGAACACAACGATGCTTTGTCATATCAATTAGTTCTGCTGCTTTTTTTATTGCTTTATATGCTGCTTTTATTACCTGCTCCGGATCTCCTGCAAATGTCATCACCGTACGGTTAACAGAACGACCGATATCGACATGCAACAATTTAACTCCCTGAACAGAAAGTATCTCTTCTCTTATTTGACAAATGACATTCAGGTCATTTCCTTCACTAAAATTTGGAATACATTCGATTACCTGATTCACGGAGAATAATTTTTATTCTAAAATCCCATAGGTGTTACGCGGGTTGGTTTTTTCTCTGTTTTCTCCTTTTCTCCTTCATTCTCCTTCTCTACATCAAGGCAAAGGCGAAAACCCACATTAGCAACTTCATCCGGAAGCATTACTATTCTTGCTGTATTTCTCAAATTATCTACACCAAAACTAGTCCAGCTTCCTCCACGTATTATTTTATATTTTCCTGTTTCAGGTCCTTTCGGATTCTCATATTCTTTAACTCCATACAATCCATGCCAATCATGTACCCATTCCCATGCATTCCCGGACATATCATGTACCCCAAGTGAATTCTTCTTCTTTTCGACATCTTGAGGTTTTCCTCCAGATGTCGAAACAAACCATGCAACTTCAGCAGCATTATTACTACCACTAAATGAATAATTATTTTTCTGCTTTCCTCCTCTGACTGTATATTCCCACTCAGATTCTGTAGGTAATCTCCCGCCATTCCATTCACAAAAAGCATTGGCTCCATACCATGTCACTGCCGTAACAGGTTTTTTTTCAAAACCAATTTTTGGCGTAAAAACATCATTCTTATATTCAATGAAACAAAAGCGACTTTCCATATCAATCCACTTACTCCCTCCCTCTTCCTGATTTCCTTTTTCATTTAA
>CAYSRH010000520.1:0-995 GCA_964433245.1 uncultured Bacteroidales bacterium
GGATAACCAAGATAAAAGGCAAAACCGCAGAGCAATACAAATAATGTTATTGTGGCCATGGCATTTCTTAGTCCAATTCGGTCATTTCGTTGTTCCCGCTCAAAGAACTGGTTCCGGTCATCTTCTATGACGCGTTCAAATTGGAAACGGTTTTCCTGTTCCTTTTCGGCCATGGTGATGATACGCTCTGCAAAACCGGGGCTTATTTTTTCATACCGTTCTAAGTCCTGTGGCATGGGTATGGGCCCAGAGTATTGGGCCACCATGCTTTCGTGTTTAATGATAGCTTGTCCAGGGGGTTTATAGCCCGATCTCGGAGTATTCGGGTTTTTTCTTTTCTTTGTCATAGCTCTTACTAATATCGTTCATTACATTGTGCCAGTCGTTATCCAGCTTCCTTTTATCGCTTTCAAACCCGTGGTGCAGACCTTCCAGCATATCGGCTGTTTCCCGGTCGTATTCTTCGCGGCGCTTCCTGCGCTTCTCTTCCGACCGGAACAAGGCCAATGCCATTGCCATAACGCTTATCAGTAATGCTACAAACATTTCGTCATCTCTGTTTTTCATTACAAATATATTTAGTTTAACGGATTTGTCAAATAACTTGTTATGCTATTCACCTTTAGCCCCTCTCCTTCAATAGCTGGATGATCTCGTCTTTCTCTTTGATGATGCGTTCCAGGTCTTTTATCTTTTCGCGCAGGTAGTCCGCTTCTTTGGCCGTGATGCTCTGGCGGTTGAAGTGCCCGTTGGCCACCTGAACGCTGTTCCCGTTGACGTTGCCGCCCTGCTCACTGAACCAGTAGCTCATGGGTACGCCCAGGGCTTCGCTTATCTTTTTAAGCGTTGACAGCTTGGTATCTTCATTTTTAATTAAGTTATGAAGACCTGTTTTTGTCATACCTATCATTTCAGATAATTCCTGAATTGACAATTTTCGTTTTTTTCTCAAATCTTCTATTTCGCTGAATATCAGTTTCATTGTATTTTTATTG
>CAYSRH010000520.1:1005-1755 GCA_964433245.1 uncultured Bacteroidales bacterium
AAAAAAAACAGGTTTTAGGTTCAAATGGTATTTTTATTGAATTATTTATTCAAAAAAACTTGTATTTTACGTTCAATTATATTTATCTTTGCAGTACAAGTTAATCATAAAACTGTTGTTAATACCAAAAAAGTGTGCAAAATGAGCGAAACGATAGAAAAAAAGAAGCAGGAGTGGACGCATAAAGTGTTCAGTAATATACCGGACTTTCCGGATTTTAGTGAGGACGGGACATGCCATGCTGACGGTGAGACATACCATGTTTACTGGGCTGCCGAACTTAAGGGCAAGGACATATTAATGAATGGGATGGATGTGTGGCTGAGTGATGAGGCATCTGTTAAGGCGTTCATGTCATACCTTAAGGAAAACTTTAGCGTAGTTTATGCAAAAGTGATCAAGCACACGGCCAAGTATATGGATGATCTTTCGCTATAATGGGTTGTAGACAATATATAGGAAGTATTCGTTGGCGTTTTGGCTTACCCGACCGCCACCACCACCAACCTGGTTGTCGAGGTGCTGTTCAAACATCGCTATTGCGAACTTTTCAACCTCATCTATGTTTCGCAAGGACTTTGAGCAGTAGAGCACTTCATACATTTCATATTGTCCTTGATGCTGCTTCATTCTTTCGTCAATGTTGTCGGTCTTTCCAATCTTCCTGTTTGACGATCTTGAAATACATTGTTGAATCATCTCAGCCATTTCGTCAACAACATTATTAGGTTGGCCTGTAAGCATGGTGTC
>CAYSRH010000521.1:0-1740 GCA_964433245.1 uncultured Bacteroidales bacterium
GCTAATGATTGTATTTGTATTTCGACAGGGATTATTGTGCTATTTTGTAGCCGCTACAATGCTTTTTATCACAAAGTACTCGACTGGATAAAGGAATTTTTCCCTGCAACCACGTCTTTCCTGGTCTGACGCGATGCCAAAGGAATGGTAGGCAAGCCCTGTGTACATAATTTATTAAATGATCCGTTAATCTAAAACAGAGAAGAAGTTAAAAATTTTATAAGATAACTTCCAAAAGTTTTCTTATTTTAGCGCAATTAATTATAAACCATTTAAATAAACCATTATGAAAAAAAATTTTTTTATATGCCTGTGCATTGTATATGCGTTTAGCCTGTCAACTATAGAAGCACAGAATATTTACGATGCAACCATTGAAGGCAAGGAAATACTTACCCCAAAAACAGGGGATGAACCCCAAATAAACACACCCGAAGTATATGGTGTCCGGTCCGGAAAACCTTTTATTTACCGCATTCCAACAACAGGCTTACGGCCAATTACATTCAGCGCCAACAACCTGCCTTCCGGCCTAAAACTTGATAAGGAAAAAGGCATCATCACCGGAAACACACCAGGTAAAAAAGGCGATTATGCCATTGAATTTTTAGCCAGTAACAAAAAAGGAAAAGACACAAAAACTTTTCATCTGGTTGTTGGTGATAAGCTTGCCCTTACCCCGCCCATGGGCTGGAACCACTGGCAGACCTATTATCATCTCATCACCGACAGTATCATACGGGCCAATGCTGATGCCATGGTAGAAAATGGCATGGCGGATGTGGGTTATCAGTTTGTTACTTTGGACGATTGCTGGATGCGGATAGAAAAAGAATATGCCGAACAGGTGATGGATCCGTCACGTAAAACAGCAAATGTCGGGCTGGATACTGTAGCTAAAGTTGGGAAGGTAAGGGATGAAAATGGTAAGATACTCACTGCCGCCGATTTTCCGGATATGAAAGCCATGACTGACCACATTCATAGCTACGGCCTGCGGGCAGGGATATACTCTTCACCGGGCGTACTTACCTGCCAATGCTTCGAAGGCTCGTATGGCCATGAGATCATTGATGCCCAAACCTATGCAGCATGGGGGTTTGACCTGCTGAAATACGACTGGTGTGGCTATAACCGGATTTTTAAATACATGAAGGGTGATGATAATATCAATGGTGCCTATCCATATAAATTGATGGGAGGGATCATAGAACAACAGGACAGGGACATCGTACTCAGCGCTTGCCAGTATGGCATGCATGACATCTGGGAATGGGGCGCTGACGCAGGATGGCACTATTGGCGGATTGGCGGTGACCTGGCGCATACCATCACCGAAGGTGGGGTTTACACCATCGCTGAAAAAACCATCAAATTGCGCGAATACAATGGCCCGGCAAGCTGGAACGACCCTGATTTTCTCAATCTTGGTAATGTTGTTTCGCCTATTGATAAAGGAAAGCCGCCTCATCCTGTCCCATTGACAACCAACGAGCAATACAGCTATTTCTCCTTATGGTGTATGATGGCGTGTCCGCTCAATATTTCATCTGAATTGCCTTCGTTAGATGAGTTTACCCTCCGCCTGATATGCAATACCGAAATGATTGCTGTCAACCAGGATAAACTGGGACAATGTGCTGAACCTGTTGAAATGAATGAAGACCATTGGGTATTGAAAAAAACACTGACTGACGGTTCTGTTGTAGTTGGTTTCTTCGATTTATCTGACCAGGAAAA
>CAYSRH010000522.1:0-1732 GCA_964433245.1 uncultured Bacteroidales bacterium
AACGAGGGGTGAGCAGGTTATTTTTAAATTCTTTAAGGGCGATTATCCAAATCATTTTTAATGGTATTTTTTATGTTCGTTTTATTCTGAAATTTACCTTGCGTCATACCGCAAAAAAGTGGTTATCGACAAGGAAAACAGGAGTACTGAAAAAAAGCAAATCAATAAAAAGTCGGGCCAATTGTTTTTCAGTACATCTCCCGGGCTTTGATATTGATAGTCTGAAATTCTCGGAACCTCATGATCGGTTTCATAAAAGTCTCCTGGATCAATTGAACTAGAGTACCCACCAGCATCATAATACCTTTTTAATACCAGTTTATCATAAATCTCAGTTTTAACAACGTAGTTGAATTGTTTTGATTGATCATAGAAATTTTCTATTTCTGATAGTCCGGTGGATGCAAGATCAGAGATAATATTGATGAAGGAACTAAAAAACGAAAGCCGGGAAATATTCAGTGCAATACGTTTTTGTGTGGTAAGTTTTTGTTGGTACACATATTCGGTTTTGTTGATTTCGCTAACCAGCCGCTCATTGTACTTTCTATCTATTTCGCCTACCTTTTGATCATATGCAGGTACAATACTGTTGTCGTAAATTTTTCGTAATTCCGGGTTATGGTCAAGATCTCCTAGCGACAAGGGTAATCCGACATCGGTTTTCAGCGAAGTCATTACCTCCCGTTTTTCATTTTCCCTTTCGTTTGTTAGTTGTTCAACCAACATCTTTTTTTCGGTATTATGTACCTGAATACTTTTTACCGGGTACACTACCTGAGCAATCATTGGACTAACCTTGGGGATAAGCATAGCCAGGGTTACATAAAGCAACAAGCTAATAGTCATTGCCAGAAAAGTGTTTTTACTGATGATGGAAATGAGGGTACCCAGGTTAAAAAGAGCAAACAAAAACAACAACGAAAAAACATACATAATGAAGAAGGAAGTATAAAAATGCCGGGTATAATCAATTCCACTATCAGGTATTTGCAGCACCAAAAGCCCGGCAAGGATTCCAATTGTAAAACAGACAGCAAAGATGCTGAATGGACCGGTTATTTTTGCCAATATAACTTTCCATCTCGGAACCTGGTTCGATAATATCTGTCGTAACGTTCCGCTTTCCCTTTCGCCCCCAACGGAATTGAAAGTTAGTGCCAATGCAAGTAATGACATAATAAACGACACGATATACAGAAAATCTATTTTACCCGTGAGTAAGGAGATGGGATTGTTTAAGCCCCATTGCCTTTTAAATTCTGCAATTCCATCACGCTGAACAACTATTTTATCTGGCAAGAAATTTTCGAGTCCCAGGCAAAATATACTAAGTGGAGAAGGTGGTCTGTATCCTTCGGCCTGGATGTTATACCGGATGTTCCCTTCATGAATTTCCAGGTAGTTTTTTTCGAGATCAGCAATATGGATTTTTCTGTTTTTATACTCATCGGCTCCCAGGTAAAAGCTTAACGGAATTAATGTAATGCATAATACCAGGGTAAAGTAAAAACGCATATTAAGTATCGATTCCTGTAGCTCTTTAAAGAATAAGGTTTTAAACATAAGATTTGATTTAGTATTTGCAAAAATAGATGTATAGCAGCCAGGGAATTTACCCTTAAGCAATCACTGCTTCCTGCATGTAATCCAGGTATATTTTTTCAAGGTCTTCTTCCAGGAATTCCTCGCGGGTACGTTCCATAACCATCCGCCCTTCTTTCATAATACC
>CAYSRH010000523.1:0-1727 GCA_964433245.1 uncultured Bacteroidales bacterium
CGACCACCGAGATCTACACTCTTTCCCTACACGACGCTCTTCCGATCTAGGTTCTGTGGGACTGGAAGGACCTATTGTCGGAACAGGTGCAGCCATAGGGTCCAACACCGGACAGTTTTTAAAACTGGATTACAAGAAAAAAACCACCCTGATCGCTTGTGCCTGTGCCGGTGGACTGGCTGCCATGTTTAAAGCCCCACTTGCTGCCATCGTTTTTGTTGTTGAAGTGATCATGTATAATATTACCACAACATCATTGATTCCTGTTTTACTGGCTTCTGTCTCTGCTACACTTACCTCCTACATGTTTTTTGGCACCGATGTCGTTTATCGGTTTGAAATGGTTCAGACATTTATTATGTCAGATATTCCTTACTACTTATTGCTGGGTGTCCTGTCCGGTTTTGTTGCGCTCTACTTTCAATTTATTTACATGAGAGTATCTAAAATATTTGATAAAATCGCTTCCTGGCAAATTCGTTTTCTAACAGCTGCTTCTCTGCTTGGGATGCTTATTTATCTTTTTCCCTCATTGTATGGAGAAGGTTATCAGGCAATAAACAAAGCACTCCAGGGTGATCTGTCCTATCTTTTTCATACGACGCTTTATTATGATTTTGCTGACAATAACTTTATTATCATTTTACTTTTCATTGCTATTATCCTGCTAAAAACAATAGCCACTACAATTACTTTCAGCGCCGGTGGAATTGGGGGAATTTTTGCCCCTGCCCTATTTATTGGTGCTAATCTTGGTTTGTTTTTTGCTTTTGCCTGTAATCTTTTGAATATACCTCTCAATATGGGAAATTTTGCCCTTGTCGGTATGTCCGGTGTATTTGCAGGTATTATACATGCTCCTTTAACTGCCATATTTCTGATTGCCGAAACAACCGGAGGTCATGGACTTTTCATGCCCCTGATGATAACAGCAACAATTTCATATGCAACCGTGAGGTTTTTTACAAAAAATTCTGTCTATACACATCAACTTGCCAAGCGGGGAGAATTAATGACACATGACAAAGATAAACAAGCCCTGCTGTTAATGAATATAGAATCTATGATTGAAAATCAATTCATTAAAGTGCATCCCAAAGGCATGCTAAGAGATTTAATAAAGGCAATAGGACAATCCAACCGTAATATTTTCCCGGTTGTGGACGAACAAAACAAACTGCATGGGATCATTAAAACAGACCATGTTCGTTCCATGATGTTCGACCATACCAAATATGATACCGTCTCTATCAAAGAACTGATGACCATGCCGGAATATGTTATCGGACCGGACGAACCAATGTCAAATGTCGCCAAGCTATTTCAGGATAGCAATAGGTACACCATCCCGGTTGTTAAAGATGGAAAATACTACATAGGATTTATCTCCCGGGCCAAATTCTTCTCGGCTTACAGAAAATTACTGGCAGAACATTCTGAAGATTAAAAGAGGGGTTTTCATATAAAAAAGCGTCTCCTGAGTTCCGCACTGGGACACCCAAATTAAAATTAAAATTCAAATAAATTAAACAGATAAATTTGGATATTAGTAAGCCGGAGAGGACATAGCTATATAACCTACCCAGATTGACCTGGAGAACATTCATGACATAAACATGGGCAGTGCACTTCGACAGGCTCCAACCCGAGGTGGACATGCTGCAGAACTGTGATAAATTTTTTAACATGGATGGGTCATTAATAAATCCGCTATGCGGATTATATGT
>CAYSRH010000524.1:0-1725 GCA_964433245.1 uncultured Bacteroidales bacterium
TTTTGTTTTTGGTTTGTAGGTTTCGATCAATTTTTCTTCAGCCTGAATAATACCCGTCTCGATTAATTTATTAATACTGTGCATAGAAAAGCCAGCTTGCAGGATTTTGTTCAACGTTGCCTGATTTTCCTGCAGCAGCCATTCATACAACAAGATTTCTTTTTTTTGTAAATTGTTTAATTGATCAGGTTCCCCGGCAATATCAGGTAATAATATGGTTTCACTTTCGAGTCGTAGTCCTGAAGGTATTGCTGCTTTCATAATTTCTCCCAGGCTGCACATGTAATAATCACTGATCCAATTCCAAAATGAAAAATGCAGGGGATGGAGAATGGGTGTTTCATCAAGCACATCAATCACGGGTTTTACACGCACATGTTCCGGAGGGATAGAGTGTATTTGATAAATTAATCCGGCATACATTTTTTTTTTGCCAAATTGCACAATCACTCGTTTCCCTACAGCAGCTTTTTCGTGCAAGCCCACAGGAATACTGTAAGTAAAGCATTTAGGAAGAGCCAGAGGGAGAATAATTTCGCCAAACAGATCAGGCGTTCCTTTATTATGCATATTTTTTGTTTGAGTGGTTGATGTTATATTCATCAGTAATCAGTGTTTGTTAAGACTTTTTCAAACTACCGATTCTTTATATTAATTCATTGGCTGCATGGATCAGATGGTCTGGAATACGACTATTTTTTTTCGCAGTATCACGAAGAGCGAAATGAATAATTTTGTTATTTTTCATTCCTATCATGATATTATGGTTTTTGTTCAATAAGGCTTCAACAGAAGCAACACCCATAAGGCTTGCATATACTCTGTCAATAGCCGTAGGAGATCCTCCCCGCTGGATATGACCCAGAACAGAAACTCTTTCTTCAAGTTTTGGGATTTGGTCTTTTACTTTTGCGGCAATTTCATAGGCCTGCCCCTCTTCATCACCTTCAGCAACAATAATAATACTGGCATGTTTACGGTTCTGGGTCTTTAAGAACGAGATCAGATTGCAAACCTGGTTTTCTATTTCCGGAATCAGAATAGCTTCAGCACCACAAGCAATACCGCTTTCCAATGCAAGGTAACCGGAATGGCGCCCCATCACCTCAACAAAAAATATTCTGTTGTGTGAATTGGCGGTGTCTTTGATTTTGTCCACAACATCAATAATGGTGTTTTTTGCTGTGTCATATCCAATGGTATATTCTGTTCCGAAAATATCATTGTCAATGGTAGCGGGTATCCCGATACAAGGAATATCATGTTCTTCCGAAAACAGGGAAGCACCGGTAAAAGTTCCGTCACCGCCGATAGCAATTACGCCATGTATATCATGTTTTTTTAGATTTTCATAAGCTTTTTTTCTGCCTTCAATGGTTTTGAATTCCTTGGAACGGGCTGTTTTTAAAATCGTTCCCCCATGATGTAAAATACCGCTTACATCATGTTTTTCCAGTTGTTCTATTTGGTTGGTTATCATTCCAAAATAACCTTCGTAAACGCCAAAAACATTGAGGTTGTTGGTTAAGCCGGTTTTAACTACTGCGCGTATGGCAGCGTTCATGCCGGGTGCGTCCCCTCCGGAAGTTAATACAGCAATATTTTTAATTTGGTTCATCTGTGTAAAATTAATCATTAATTGTGTTATTTGACAAAAATTCAAAATGATTATTAAAATAATGAACACTTGTCGCTTCTTACTACTTGTGAACATATTAATAGATA
>CAYSRH010000525.1:0-1720 GCA_964433245.1 uncultured Bacteroidales bacterium
ATATCCTGATAATAGGTTCTGTATTAGATTTCCGCAAATGAACCCATGCATCAGCAAAATCAATTTTTATACCATCAATATCCGTTACAGATTCACTTGCATACATCTCCCTGATTTTCTTAAAAATTTTTTCAATACAAACATCCGGAGACAATGTGATTTTATTTTTTGACATATCATATTTCGGATATTTCTTTTTTAAGTCTGAACAACTTATTTTTTCTTGTTTGGCAAGATATGTCAGGAAAAGAGCTATTCCGACCAATGCATCCCTCCCGTAATGATATGCAGGAAAGATCACCCCGCCGTTTCCTTCTCCACCAATGACAGCTTGCACCTCCTTCATCTTTGCAACAACATTTACTTCACCAACAGCTGAAGCATAATAGTCACATCCATGGGATATCGTCAAGTCTTTTAGTGCTCTTGAGGAAGACAAGTTTGAAACGACACTTCCTTTTTTCATGGAAAGGACATAATCCGCCACAGCCACCAGTGTATATTCCTCACCAAACATAGAACCATCCTCGCACACTATCGCCAATCGATCTACATCAGGATCCACAACAAAACCCATATCAGCCTTTTCTTTTACAATGATTGAAGATATTTCCGTTAAATGCTCAGGCAGGGGTTCAGGATTGTGTGCAAAAATTCCATTAGGGGTTCCGTTTATTACAGAAACCTGCCCAACACCAAGGGCATTCAACAACTTTGGAACAGCAATGCCGCCGACAGAGTTAACAGCGTCAACCACAATTTTGAAATTGGCTTCAGAAATAGCTTTTACATCAACGGCTTCCAATTTACATATTTGTTGAATGTGCAGATCAGTATAATTATCCATTTTCACATGCTTTCCCAGTTTCTCCACCCCTGCAAATGTAAATGAAGAATCTTCGGCCAACACAAGTAACTGTTCGCCATCCGCTCCTGACAGAAATTCTCCTTTATTATTCAATAATTTCAAAGCATTCCACTCTTTTGGATTGTGACTCGCTGTCATAATGATTCCTCCATGTGCATTCTCATTGATCACTGCTATTTCAACCGTTGGCGTGGTCGCCATTCCAAGATTTATAACATCAATTCCCATTCCTGTAAGTGTAGCAACAACAAGACTTTCGACCAGGGGACCGGAAATCCTTGCGTCCCTTCCAATAACAACCCGGATGTCAGATGATTGTTGCTCTTGTTGTCTTACCCATTCACCAAAGGCTGCTGAAAACTTTACAATATCCAAAGGAGTCAATCCTTCTCCTGCCATTCCTCCTATTGTACCCCGAATCCCGGAAATCGATTTTATGAGTGTCATCTTTAAATTTCTTCTAATGGTTAAATTTTAATGCCAACAAAAGTAATAATTTAAAAAAAAAGAACCAGAAAGATTATTTTTATTATCGGTTTAACTATTTTTAAGGTGATTTTTAAATAAAAAAACTATAACTATGGCAAGTATCAGATACCTGAAAAAAGAACTATCAAAATTGAAAAATGAGTTATTAAACGAATTGGACATATACAAAGAGTTTCATCCCAAAACGGATAAAAAGCTCATACAACGTATCCGCCTGAACATTGAATCTGAACACAAAAAAATAATTAACAAGATTCAGCATCCCGATAAAAAAGGAACAAAAGCATATTTCAATGCAATCATAAAAGACATACGGGAAAAATTCATTTCTTCTCTTGACGAGCTTGACCAGAATAAATGATG
>CAYSRH010000526.1:0-1707 GCA_964433245.1 uncultured Bacteroidales bacterium
ATCATCCCTGATCAACATGCTCACCAACAATGCAAAACTTGCAAAAATATCAGGGAATCCGGGGAAAACGCAACTTATCAATCACTTTGATATTGACAAATCATGGTATCTCGTTGATCTGCCGGGGTACGGATATGCAAAAACAGCCAAAACAAACAGGGTTTTATTTGGTAAAATGATCAAACAATACATTTTAACGAGAAAAAATCTAATCAATCTTTTTGTTTTAATAGATAGCAGGCATAGTCCGCAGAAAAATGACATTGATTTCATGACCTTTCTGGCAAAAGAACATATCCCTTTTTCAATTATTTTCACAAAAACAGACAAGCTCGCAAGCCACGAACTGAAAAAAAACACAGATGAATATATCAGTTACATGCTAACAAAATGGGAAGAAATGCCCCCTTATATACTAAGTTCTGCAATCAATAAAACAGGAAAAGAAGAAATACTGGAATATATTGAACAGTGGAAATATGTTATAAATCAAAAAGATTGAGCAGATACAAAAACAAGTAAAGAAATAATTATGTATTTAAACGATCATTTTATTAACTTCGCACACATACTTTTTGATATAAAACAGACCATGTCTGAGATTAATATTGAGACACACACGCAATTATGATTAAAATGTGTACCCAATCGAAAGTATGGTCGTAAATTTTAAACATATTGTACAGTAATAGAATAGGAATTTCAATCATAAATTTACAAGTCAGTTACTAAAACCAATTACTTTATAAATCTTAAACAGATATAAAAAATGTCCCAATCGTCTCCTATCAAGATATTTGCCACAACACAATCGCGTTATCTTGGTAACGAAATTGCAAAAGCTTACGGTACAGAATTAGGAAAACATACGCTTTATCGTTTCAGTGACGGGGAATTTCAACCCGCCTATGATGAATCAGTAAGAGGTTGTACGTGTTTTATTGTCGGATCAACATTTCAACCCATTGATAATCTGATGGAGTTGCTTTTATTAATTGATGCTGCAAAGAGGGCTTCTGCTTATAAAGTAATTGCCGTAATGCCATATTTCGGATTTGCAAGGCAGGAACGGAAAGACAAGCCCAGATCAGCCATTGGGGCTAAGTTAGTTGCCAACATGATACAAGCTGCAGGAGCAGACAGGGTCATGACAATGGATCTGCATGCAGCTCCCATACAAGGTTTCTTTGACATTCCTGTTGATCATCTTTATGCATCATCAGTATTCATTCCCTATTTAAAAAATCTCAATATAGACAATCTCGTTGTTGCAGCCCCTGACATGGGAGGAACAAAAAGAGCCAAGGCCTATGCCAGTTTTCTTGACGGGGAAATGGTTATTTGTTATAAATCAAGGAAGAAAGCAAACGAAATAGAGCAATACAAAGTCATCGGAGAGATCAAGGACAGTAATATCATTATTGTTGATGATATGATTGATACAGCCGGAACTGTTTGTATTGCCGCAGATATGATGATGAAAGAAAAAGCAAAAAGTGTACGTGTCGTTGCTACCCATGGGGTGCTCTCCGGAGAAGCTTATGAAAAAATTGAAAAGTCTTCCATCGCAGAAGTCATTGTGTCAGATACAATTCCCTTAAAAAAAGAGAGCAAAAAGATAAAAGTATTGTCCATTGCTGATATTTTTTCAAAAGTTATTGAAAATGTTTATAATTATCGTTCAATAACACCACATTTTATTGTTTA
>CAYSRH010000527.1:0-1703 GCA_964433245.1 uncultured Bacteroidales bacterium
ATTGTAAAAAGACCATTTACATTTTTTAATGTCATAATAACATTTTATTATACGTTATTGAAAAAATTACCTGATTTACACAAGCAAAGCTATAAAAAAAAACAGAAATGACTTCAGGCAAATTTATTTTTTCCCTCTGACTATAAAATCCCCTGTTCATGTAATTCTTTTATAATTTGATTGTGAATATCTTCCGGAGATAACATCTTGTTATTCTTTGTGCAATTTACAATTCTGATATCTTTCACTTCTTTTGCCATATCAAGATATACCTGACGAACGCGACACTGAAAATCCAGATCTTTTTCATGAATATCCTCCCCTCCTTTCAGGTATTGCCTGTTTTGTCCTTCCCTGCGACTTTCAAGTTTATTTTTTGTGAAAGAAAATGGAACATCCAGAAAAAAATTAATATCCGGTCTGGGAATTTTATTGTACGTATATTCCAGATGTAATATCCACTCCTTCAATGTTTTTCTCTTTTCCTCATCAACAACCTTTGCACACTGATATCCAATATTGGAATAAACATAGCGATCCATCAAAAGCAGGGCTCCCTGTCCGATCGCTTTCTGCAACTCCTCTGAAGCATCTTTTCTGTCCCCTGCATACAGCAGGGCAACCAAATAAGGATCTACCTGTTTATTCCCTCCAAATTCTCCCCTTAAAAAACGGGCAATGAGATGTCCATAGATAGTGTCTGTATCCGTACGTGGAAAATGCACATACTTAAAAAGTATGTTTTTTTTTATTATATACTCCTGAAGCAAATCTATTTGCGTTGACTTACCTGCTCCATCCAATCCTTCTATTACAATAAAAGCCATTTTGTTTTTTATGTTATGTCATTGTAAAAAATTACTTTTACAAAAAAGAAACACTAAAATAAAACAAAAATAATCACATTTCAATTAAATTAAGAAACTATAATCAAACTTGAAGTGTTGCAAAAAAAAGAAACATTACATATAAGAGACCGGCTCATTTCTACCTTCCGACCTCTGGTTATGGGCGTACTAAATATCACCCCGGATTCTTTTTTTGATGGCGGACGATATTATAAAAACAAAAAGACCATCAAAGAACAATATCTGAAAATGGTTTCATCCGGTGCAGATATCATTGATATAGGGGCTTACTCATCCAGACCGGGAGCGACACATATTTCAGAAAAAGAGGAGTTTTCCAGACTTGCTTTTGCTCTGGAAATATTAAGTGAAGACAGTCAGGATACTGTTATATCTATAGATACCTTCAGATCAAATATTGTCCATCAGGCAGCTTCCCGATTTCAGATTGACTTTGTGAATGATATCTCAGGAGGAAATATGGATTCCAACATAATGGATACGACAGCATTTCATCAATTAGGGTATATCGCTATGCATATGCAGGGGACTCCACAAACAATGCAGATTAACCCACAATATAATAACCTGATAGATGATATTATCCTTGAACTGTCAAAAAAAATTGACCTTTTAAAGAAAAAAGGAGTTCAAGATATAATAATTGATCCCGGTTTTGGTTTCGGAAAGACCATTGAACAAAATTTTTCTCTTCTGAAAAATCTGAATCGTTTTAACATTTTCGAACTTCCTTTATTGGTTGGCTTATCCCGGAAATCAATGATCTGCAAAACACTTGGTGTTTCGCCTGAAAAAGCACTGCACGGAAGTGGTGCACTTCAGATGCTTGCCCTG
>CAYSRH010000528.1:0-1693 GCA_964433245.1 uncultured Bacteroidales bacterium
GAAAATCATCTTTACGTGTAGTCCTTGTTTCAAAATCTAAAAGTTGTTGTTCTCCCTTTGCTGCTGCCTCGCTCCTGGGTTGGTCGATGGTTTCAATCTTCTGCATTGGCATTGTGGCACTGGAGATATCGATTTCACGTCGGTTGCCATATTCATCGTATTTCCCTTCCCATATAAGCTCCGTTTTCATTGTTGAAAGAGGATGGGGATTGTCGGGACCGAAGGGTTTAGCTGCTTTGTTATTATCGTTATTCATCTTTACTCCATTTTTCTTTCAATAATATTGAGTACCTTTTTAATTTCCGTTGAAGGGTCAGAGAGGTCTCTTCTATCTATCAATTTAGCTTCATCATATACTTGAAGTTCATCTTCATTATCCATACGCATTGATATGGGTTCACCCTGACGATATTCAGTTTTAAAAGCCTTATACTTTAACCCATTCAGTAAAACCTGGTAATGAAATCGGTTATAACGCCTATAAGGATCTTGTTTTTCAAATAATTCATTCAAAAAAGTAAAAACTCTGAGTAGCTTATTTTCAACATCGCCTCTCAAAATCACCGCTCCATTAAGAGTGGCCATATTCGCGCTTGGTACGCAGCTTGAAACATTAACATCAATAAAAACCGTACCATTTAGGGCAATGTTCAGTTTAACATAGTCGAGGTATCCTTCATTCGCGTTTTTATTTGATTGCGTGATTTCAATATTTGATACAGATACCTTCTTTTTTTTACTGATCTCGTAGGAAAATAAAGGTGGAGAAGTTGAATGAGTAATCCCATAAATATTTTGGATGAAACCGTTAGCATCTGTAAGTATTTCATCGAATATTTCTTCACTCCGTTCAGGGATTAGAATAATTCTCATGATCGATTCGAATTGTGTTTCCTCCGGTCTTCCAATCGATTCAACGATATCATCCATATCTTTCCCCCTTGTAATTCTGACGGGTTCCAATTGAGAAATTGACTTACAAACTAACGCATTAAGTTCTTCGGGATTGTTGAATGTTGCGCGAAAATACCCACTCGAATAATCCGATAACCGATCTATAAATTTTTGAGCGTCTGGGTCGTGTGCACCATCTTTAATAAAAAGAAGAACTGGAATTTTATTTTTAACAGCCTCATCATATTCTTCCTCGATTACAAGTTTCCCGGAAGGAGAAGTAAAACCTCCTCTTTCAGCAATAATAAGTAAAAAGACATCACAACTGGCGACCATATCTATACAAGCGATATGTGGTGAGTTCGCTGAACTAGGAAAATCCTCAGCCATTATCGGTTCACAATAATACTTCTCAATGGCTTCACGAACTTTCTTACGATACTCCGAGAAGTCATTCATTACCGAACTAACGAATATTCTTGGTTTAATCATATAGTTTTACATTTCTGCTCCCACATTTCTTACAGGATGGTGGATATAATTCAATTTTCATACGATCAGCTTCTTCACGATCATATACTTTGATTCTCTCCTCATGACCACAATCTTGGCATACTTTAGTCTTAACTTTCATTTTCTCCTCCATTTTAGAAAAAAATTTCAATATTTTCAATTCATTTTAAAATTCTACATCCACATCCCGTACATCTTTTCGGCCTCATATAATGTCCGTAAATACCAACTCGAGCCCATTGCAGTAGAAGTAGCCGCTACATATTCATAGTCGATGGGAATATAA
>CAYSRH010000529.1:0-1684 GCA_964433245.1 uncultured Bacteroidales bacterium
ATTTTGTGAATAATAGTGTTTTGGAAGTATTAAAAAACAATATACAGTTTCAGAAAAAACAAAACACCTTACATTATTCATGGGTACAGTATCCTGAATTAAAGAAAAAGATATGGGGGCAGGTTCTTCTTCTTCCTGAATTTCAGGAGTATTTGAATAAAGAAAAGGTGAATTTTGAAGAAGATAAAGAAATATTGAAGCATATTGTCAGAAAAGTTTTTTATGAGAATGATGAGATCTTTTATTTTTTGCTGGATCAGAGTATTTACTGGAATGTTGAAATTGAGTTTGTTTTGAGCATTGTTGTTAAAGTGATCAAATCTCTTGATCAGGAAAGTGGTATGAGCCAATCTTTGACAGATATTTCAGTTATTCAAGAGGATGTTCTTTTTGCGAAGAAGTTACTGGCATCCACATTGCGGAATTATAGTGAGCATAACATTATTATTGATGAATACACAAAAAATTGGGAGATAGAGAGAATTGCATTTATGGATATATTGATTATGCACATAGCAATTAATGAGATATTGGAATTTCCTGCTATTCCCAAAAAAGTATCTATGAATGAGTACATTGAATTAGCAAAGTTTTTCAGCACAAATAATAGCAGTAACTTTATCAATGGGATATTGGATAAAGTAATTGCCAGGTATGAGCAGGAGAATAAGATTACAAAAACAGGGCGGGGACTTAAAGATAATTAAGGATAGAAAAGATCAATTTTACCATGGACATTTTGCTTTATATTTTAGCGATTCTTTTCATATTGGTTGGCATTGCGGGAGCTATATTGCCTTTGCTGCCCGGTCCGCCTGTTGCTTATTTGGGATTTCTTTGTTTTTGGTTTACTTCTTATAATAGTTATTCTTTGTCATTCCTTATTATTTTAGGGATTGTTGCTATTGTTATTTTTGTGCTGGATTATTTTTTACCTCTTATAGGAGCCGGAAAATCTTCGGTGGGGAAGGCTGGGACGACAGGAGCAATTGTGGGTTTGCTGGCAGGCTTGTTTTTTATGCCTGCAGGAATTATATTGGGTCCTTTTTTGGGAGCGTTTGTTGCTGAATTGATCGTAAAAAAAGACACAAAAATGGCATTAAAGTCAGGATTGGGTACTTTCCTTGGATTTTTGTTTGGAACAGGATTGAAGCTGTTTTTTGCTTTCTATGTATTGGTGATCACTATTTCCGGCTTGTTTCGTTAATCACCTAAAGTAGCGACCATTATCGCTTTGATTGTATGCATTCTGTTTTCTGATTGATCAAACACAATGGAATATCCGGACTCAAAGACATCTTCCGTCACTTCCATTCCATTGAGTCCGTATTTTTTAAATACGTCTTCTCCTATGTTCGTTTCACGATTATGAAATGCAGGAAGGCAGTGCATAAACTTTACCCCGGGATTGCCTGTTTTTTCTATGACATTTTTGTTTACCTGGTAGGGGCGTAATTTTTCAATTCGTTCTTTCCATACTTCTTCCGGTTCCCCCATAGAAACCCATACGTCCGTATAAATGAAATCCACCCGGTTAACAGCATCATCAATATTCTCAGTGATCATAACAGATCCTCCCGACCGGGATGCATTTTTTTTACATATCTCAGTCAAAGATCTTTCAGGTTGAAATTCTTTGGGAGCAGCAATACGAAAGTCCATGCCCAAAATAGAGGCTCCAACC
>CAYSRH010000530.1:0-1677 GCA_964433245.1 uncultured Bacteroidales bacterium
ACATGTGATAATCATTCCCGTGTGTGTCAAAATTTTTGTCATGGCTCGGTTCATCCTGTATTTTTTAGGATCGGAATATGCTTAAATTCTTTTGGTTATTTGCTTTCATTGATTTCGGTCACAATATCTATCAAAGATTTTGATCTCTTTTCCAAAACAAAACGGCATTTACGGAAAGGGATGTCCCAGCCTGCCCATGCCTTGGTATCCCCATAGTCATCTTTTAAGAAATAGAATGTGGTGGTGGCATCATCAAATGTCCATACCATTTGATCCGGTTGGGATTCATCAATATCTACCTTTACATCAAGAAAGCGATGGTAAACGACTTCGCTCAGGCAATCAACTTCTATACCAATCAATCCTAACATGTCATTAAGTGTATTACTTCCCCCGACACCTTCTAATTTCATCTCAAGGGTAAATCTTTCCTGAACTTTGGAACCTATAAAAAATTCACCTCCCGTCCAGTTCAGTTCTGCGTAATTAAATACCTGGCTGATCATTGATGTGACATTTGAATATTTGTTTGGACCGTAAACGAGGTATGTCGTCATGGGACCGGCAGTGGAGACAACCGTATTGTCACTGCTCAGATGAAATCCGTTGAAAAGAACTTTTATATAATCAGTGATAATTGTGTCTTTTTCCAGGTCATAAGCTTCAGTCACTTCCCAGACACCCTGCATCAGATTTTTTGTGGGGGTGGGTGCTTTTTGTAACTCTTCTTGTATTTCTTCCAGTTCTTCACAACTGCTTACAGAGAATATAATTATACCTGAAAGCAGGATTTTTAACAGAAATGAAAAAGGTGATTTCATAAGGCAGTAATCTTTAAATTTGTGAAACATGCACCGATAAAAACACAAAGTTACGTATATTTTTATATTTTTTCGACTTTTTTGGATTGCTAATTGGATTACCAATCGATGGCTTCTTTATTTTTGTTGATCAGGTATTTATTGGCTTTGGAAAAATGCCGGCATCCGAAAAATCCGTTGTGGGCAGAGAGAGGAGAGGGGTGGGCAGCTTCAAGCACACAGTGCCGGCTTTCATCTATCAGGGATTTTTTATCACGGGCATATCTGCCCCATAACATAAAAACAATATTTTCCCGTTCGTCAGCAATTTTTTTTATAACTGTGTCTGTAAAATTCTCCCATCCTTTTTTTTGGTGAGAACCTGCCTGGTTGGCCCGGACTGTTAAGGTGGCATTTAACAAAAGGACACCCTGTTTGGCCCATCTTTCCAGATTGCCGTGAGGGGGAATGTTTTTTCCGATATCTTCCCGGATTTCTTTTAAAATATTACGCAGGGAAGGAGGAAAGGGTATGCCTTCCGGAACACTGAAACACAGTCCATGTGCTTGTCCGGGACCATGGTAAGGATCTTGTCCCAGAATAACAACCTTCACTGCATCAAAAGGCGTTTGATTGAATGCATTGAAAATGAGGGAACCTTTAGGATAGACAATATGTTGTTTTTTTTCCTCTATGAGAAAATTTTTCAGGTCAATAAAATATTGATCTGAAAAGGCTTCATGTAAAGGGGGTTTCCAGCTTTCTTCTATATCAGGAGTGAGGGATGACATTTTTTTAACTTTTGGTTATTTAATTTTTTTACATTAGTGTCCGATAAAAATTCCAACAGGTCACCGCTACGCGGTTATTTTACTTC
>CAYSRH010000531.1:0-1674 GCA_964433245.1 uncultured Bacteroidales bacterium
ATTCCAAGATAGGAAGCGCTTTTTCAGGTTCATTATAAATTATGGGATCAAATAAACCTTCTGTTAGGATGCTCACCTGATTTACATCTTCTACATATAAATCATCTGCGAGGTTTTGGCGTTCAAATAAAAATAAGAAAAAAACAATTCCAACAGTTAATACGAGTAGGAAGATCAGGGTGAGAATGTAAATTTTTGGTAGGAGCGCACGTCTACGGATCATGGATTCTTATGTCTATATCACTTCAAAATATATCAATCGCGTTCATTTCGTCATGTGACGTTTCATTCTTCCTCTTCTCTTAATATCGCCTGTTTGAGCTGTTTATTTTATCAATTTCTTTGCGACATTCTCTATTATGTATTCATCAATTAACAGATTCTTTTTGTAGGTCGTATCATAAAGAGATAGCAATCAATAAAAAATACATAACGTATATTGGAGTAATATCACAAAAGCTTTGATAGTTATACACCGTTGTAAAAGTATAAAGCCAAATTATGTACACTCATTTTTTCCTGTTTATTTATGTTATCCGGCGTGTTACTTTTAACAGCAATCATACTGGAGTACCAATGTCTCCAGGAATAGGGAATTGCTTTTTCGTTTGAGAGCTTTTCCCATGGTAGTTATACAGAAGGAGTGGTATATGCTACGAATTATTTTGATACTAGTTTGTGTTGTTGGCGTGATACAAACAAGCTTGTGGGCGCAATCGAACCCCACCACATCACTTGCCATTACTGGTTCCGATGGGAAGGGGGAACAAATCAAACTTAATCCTCACGATAATGTAAATAACATTATTGCTGAAGTCGATGAAGGAACTACGATTCTGTTCGAGGCGGGTGACTATGAAATGAGATTGATTATCGAAAACAAAAAGGATCTGACCTTTCGTGCATTGGGTGTGGTATGGTTTAAAATCCCTGATGCGTATGAGGATGTAATACGGATAAGCCATTCTGAAAATATTATTTTGGATGGAATCAATGGGATTCATGTAGTAAACAAAGGATATTGCGTCGGTGATGTAGTGGAAATCGCGAATTCTCATCGCATTCTCATTCAACAAGCAACACTAAATGGGAGTGGGACCTATGGGATCTACGCAACCGATTCCACAGAAATTGCTGCTTTTAAAAATCATATTACAGAATGCACCTACGGGGCACTGTATTTTGATGACTGTCGGAATATTGACATTCGGTATAATCGAATTGTTCAAAACGACGGATTTACAGGATTGAGTTTTATCAATACCTATGATATAAATTTTGAACACAACACAGTAGCGTATAATCAATTTGATACCATGTTATCCACGAGCCCAAGTATTCGGTTAGCATACAATATTTTCGCAAACAATGCATTTTGTGAATACGACTTGCTGCTACGGTTCAATAAATCGTTACCCAATTTGTATTATGATCCTCAATGCGAAAGGGAGCTGCCTCCCGAAGAAATATACGCTGATGAGCTAATTTTTGGAGACCCCCAATTTCAAAATGTCGATGGTTCCAATTACCTTGTGGCTCAAAATTCTCCTGCTCATCTTCCGCTTCCGCAGCGGCGTTATTTGGGGGCGTATCCTCAAAATAATAAAGCCACCCCCAATTTACAGGCGGTGATTCCGTTCTTTGCAGACCGGACATATTCAGCAGGATTTACCC
>CAYSRH010000532.1:0-1670 GCA_964433245.1 uncultured Bacteroidales bacterium
CCGGAAACGGGGATTGGTGCATCAGTGGACGAATACAGGAATTTGTAGAATTAAAATAAGTAGGGCGTTGAAATAATAAAATTATAATGAGATGAAAATTACAACGTATTTTTTTTACCTTCTGGCAATTCTGTTTCTTGGATGTAATCCCCAGGAAACTGAACAAACAAAACCTAACATTCTGTTTATATATCTTGATGATTTAGGATACGGAGACGTTGGATGTTATAATCCGGAATCAAAAATTCCAACGCCAAATATTGACAGGCTAGCGCAAGAGGGAATTCGCTTAACAAATGCCCATTCTCCGGCTGCAATTTGCGGTCCAAGCCGCTATGGTTTAATTACAGGGCACTATCCCTGGCGCAGAGGAATTGATGGAACCGGAAATGGAGAGAAATTCAGAGATACTTTTATTGAACCAGGGCGGTTAACCATAGCGAGTATGTTGAAAGAGTTGGGCTATAATACTGCACAAATGGGGAAATGGGGGGTCCGGCATAATTATTCCGATGCCGTAAAGGAAGGGAAAGAGCCTGGCCATAAAGACGCTTATGATTTTCCCAATAAACGTTTACTCGGATCTCAGCTTTTCGGATTTGATTACTCATGGTGCATGACCCATCTTTTTCCGTTACCCGGCAAAAAGACAATAGGTGAATACTCAAAACACCAGTTTGAAAATGGACTTCCGGTAGATCCCACTTTAGAATTCGCTGATCCTTATGATTGGCTACCGCAAAGTGCCAATAAGGTGGTAGAATACATTGAAACCTATGCAGGTGAAAAAGACAACACCAAATTTGGCATTGATTCAAACAACCCATTTTTTATTTATTGGGACCCCCCGAGTCCCCATACGCCTATAGTCCCAAATAAAGAATTTTTGGGTAAATCTGAAGCTGGAGAATATGGTGATTTTGTTGTTGAGATCGACCACTATGTGGGAAAAATGCTTGATGCCCTGGATCGTTTTGATTTAGCTAAAAATACGATTGTTATTTTTTCATCTGATAACGGTCCGGAATTATGGGCTTACAATCGTATTCAGGAATATCGGCATTACAGCATGGGCAAATTACGTGGTGTAAAGCGAGATATGTACGAAGGTGGTACAAGAGTCCCTTTTATTGTTCGTTGGCCTGATAAAATTGAAAAAGGAATAAAAACAAATGAACCTGTATGCCTGACAGATATGGTGGCGAGTTTTGCCGATCTATTTGATTATAAGTTACCTGATAATGCGGGAGAAGATAGCTATAGTATAGTGCCGGTTTTATTTGGTGAGAATTTTGAAAAACCTGTAAGGGGTCCTATTGTATATCATACAATTGATGGTCGATTTGCTATTCGCAAAAACAATATGGTTTTTATTGATGCCCCGTCAGGTTCTCAGTCTCCCGAACCACAGTGGTTTCGTGATGAAGAGGGAGTTGTTTCACATAATCAGGAAGTGGAATTATTCGATTTGGGAAAAGACCCTCAACAATTAAAAAATATTGTTCAAGAGAATCCTTCAATAGTTAAGGATATGAAAACTAATTTGGATAAAATATTGGATTAAAGTACAAGTACAAGTGCAATAACCAATAAGCATTGAAAAAGCAGAAACAAAACGAGCAATTCAACGAGCGAACGATAGAAAGTGAGCCCTACGGGCACGATGAAGT
>CAYSRH010000533.1:0-1668 GCA_964433245.1 uncultured Bacteroidales bacterium
CATCATTCACATCCATGTTAATAGCTCCCGCAATATGTCCGGAATTGTAGGCGTCAACATAACGGTTATCAATAATAATAAATCGTTTGTTTCCTTCGTACAGGCGAATCAGGCTATCCGCTTCTGCACAGGATACAATGTTGACCTGCGCCACTATGCTCATCTGAACAAAACAAAAGGAAGCAAGAAAAAACAAAGTGAATTTCATGGTTCTCTGTTTATTTGTTTAATAATTACCTATTACTAGAGTATCCCATAGAGTAAGCCCGAAAAGGTTGACATCACCACCACAAGACTAACGTAAACCAAAGTTTTTTGTGTGCCAATCACACCGCGGATTACAAGCAGATTTGGCAATGACAAAGAAGGTCCGGCCAGCAACAAAGCCAAAGCAGGTCCTTTGCCCATTCCTCCGGCAATCAGTCCTTGTAAAATAGGCACCTCTGTAAGGGTCGCAAAATACATAAAAGCCCCAACAACCGAGGCGAAAAGGTTTGCAAATACAGAATTACCACCCACAAGCATGGCAATCCACTCGTTCGGGATGATTCCCGGAAGCTGTACATCGTCATAGGTAGCGCCGAGTAAAAATCCGGCAGCCAGCACACCAAACAACAAAAGTGGCATAATCTGCTTGGTAAAATCCCAGGTTGATATCGTCCACATCTTGTTGTCTTCATCTCTTTTATCAAGAAGCGTAATAAGGCTTAAGCCTGCGATACCCACGACCATTGTAATCATCGGACTGGATGTTATCAGGGCTGTCATCGCAGTAGCTAAAGTTGCCAGCATAACATGCCACCACTTAATCTTTAAAATATAGATCAATGAGAATACGAGCAATATACTAAAGAAAGACGTAATTAACCATTTATGATGCCACACATCATACCAAAACCCACTGGTAACACCTTCGCCCGGACTACCCCAATTGGCAAAGACAAGTATGGCTACCAGGGTAAAAAAGTGGAAAGCAGTCTGCCACATAGGTCTTTTCTCAGGAACATCAGGAAAATTCATCTGCTCCTCACGTTTGGCACTTTCCTCTTTTCTGTAAATGAATGACATGACCAAACCAATGACAACAGCAAAAACGACAGCGCCGATAAAACGGGCAATTCCCATTTCTATTCCCAGAATCCGTGCAGTAAGAATAATAGCGAGAATATTAATGGCAGGACCAGAATACAGGAAAGCAATGGCCGGTCCCAATCCGGCACCCCTTTTGTGGATGCTGGAAAATAATGGCAAAATAGTGCAAGAACATACCGCCAGAATCGTTCCGGAAACAGAAGCCACAGAGTAGGCCATCCATTTGTTGGCTTTGGCTCCAAAATACTTCATCACAGCACCCTGGCTGACAAAAACGGCAATAACCCCTGCAATAAAAAAAGCCGGCAGCAAACATAATACCACATGCTCTCTTGCATACCAGCGCGTCAGATCAAACATAGCTATTATCGCATTGTTGAATCGCTCACTTTCCAGAGGCATGAAGTAGGCAAACAGAAAGATTGCCACCATCCAAAACAATATCTTTACTTCTTTTCTGATTTCCATAATACTATAATTTAATAAAATTCTATATTCTATATTCTATGTTTACGGTTCTCCCCTTATTTTAATGGTTAAATATTTAAATTATATAAGACACTGTTAAAATATTGT
>CAYSRH010000534.1:0-1666 GCA_964433245.1 uncultured Bacteroidales bacterium
TGATAAGAAATCATAAAAAATATGTTAATTTTGAAGCTTAATGAATTGTTCATTATATGAAACATAAACAACCAATCTTATATTTAAATCAGGATTCCGATTTTCAGAATAAATTCGCTGAAAAGTGCAAAACTTATTTTTTGGTACATCCGGCAAAAAACATAAAAGAGGCAGAAAGTATTATTTGCAGATATCCATTAAATGCTGTTGTTGCTGACTTTCAAACACTAAAAAAAGAAGACACAAAATATTTCTATAACCTTATCAAAAGAGAGAAAAATATTCCGGTGATTATTTCCCTGGACTTTTCAGATCCAATCACAATTAAACAAGTGATCAATCATTCATCTGCCTTTGTTTATATGGACACATCGTCATCAATTACAGAGATGATTGAAAAAATTTCACAAGTCATTGAACAATCAAAAAACACTTCGTATGATGAAGATCTATTAATAGAAAAAAACACCGAAATATTAAAACTCAAAAAAGAGTTGTCGGTAGTCAATGATAACATACAGATAAAGTCAGCCTTCATTGCCAATTTATCCCATGAGATAAGAACGCCACTTAATGCTATCATCGGATTCTCACAACTCATTCAAAACAGGGATCTTCCCAAAGAACAATTAAATACTTATCATGACATAATAGAAAAGGGGATCAATAATCTGTTTTCTCTTCTTGAAGATATCATGCTAATGGCAAAAATCGATAATCAACAATTAACATGCAGAGAGAATCCAACATATATAAAAGAATTTTTCACCCTGTTTTACAATGAAATTAAATACAATCCCTCTTATCAGACAAAACCGGATGTTGACATTCTCGTTCCCCGTTTTTTTGAAGAAGATATATGTTTTTACACAGATAGCAGAAAGTTAAAAGACATTCTGCATCGTTTGGTAAACAATGCATACAAATTCACTGAAGAAGGAACCATAGAGGTAGGTTACAACATCAGCACACACACAGATCATCAAATTATGCATTTTTTTGTTAAGGATACAGGCAAAGGAATTCCTATAGAAAAGCTAAACCTAATCTTTGACCGGTTTAATAAATTGGAGACAAGACAAGATAAGCTATACAAAGGCTTAGGCATCGGTCTTACAATATCCCAGGCACTTGCCAGAATCATCAAAGCAAAGATAACCGTTGAAAGTGAAATTGAGAAAGGTTCTACTTTCATGGTTAGCATACCATTCAGGGCATGCCATGAAAAGAAATAAACATAACACACAATTAAAAAAATAACTGTCAAAGACAGTCAATTGTTTTTATAACATATTTAAAATGAAAGAAAAAAGAATCGCTTCGCCGGTTACATTATTATCATTTCTTATCTGTTTTACAACAATCAGTATTTCTGTTTTATTTGCACAAAAGACCGAAATACACCATGCTTTTAATCATCATTACCAAAAAGGGATACAGCTATATGAAAAAGAAAAATACGCTCCGGCACAAAAATATTTTGAGAAAGCCATTGATGGGTTTTCTTCAGAAAACACATTACTGCTTTCGGATGCCAAGCTTTATTATGCACTTTGTGCCATAAAACAGCATAACGATAATGCTGAATACCTCATTTGGAAATTTATTGAAGAACACCCCGAAAGTCTTCGTGTCATTGAGGCTTACTTTGAATTATCACGAACCG
>CAYSRH010000535.1:0-1655 GCA_964433245.1 uncultured Bacteroidales bacterium
CATTATTATGAAGGCGTTATCCGCAAAGAGCCAACAAATGGAAAGCTTGAAGTTGGCGGGTTGACCTGTCAGTATCATTATGGTTTCCCATACCGCCCGTTGG
This sequence comes from uncultured Bacteroidales bacterium, assembly GCA_964433245.1. Lineage (GTDB taxonomy): Bacteria > Bacteroidota > Bacteroidia > Bacteroidales > JBBRXJ01 > CAYSRH01. Next base: position 104 of record CAYSRH010000535.1, read on the forward strand.
TTGATAATCTGAAACAGAAAAACCCTGATCTCCTCTATTTTTCTGGTGACCAGCTCTATGAATGGAACGGTGGCTATTACATCTTCAGAGAACCGGCAGACAGGGCCATACTCAACTACCTGGGCAAATGGTATATGTTTGGCTGGGCTTTTGGTGATTTGATGTGCGACAGGCCTACAATCTGCATACCCGATGATCATGAAGTATATCAAGGTAATTTATGGGGCGAAGGTGGCGGTGATGTTACTGTTGAAGAATGGGAAAAAAGAAGCGGTTGCCAGGGTGGTTTTGTACAACCGCCCGAAATGATTAATGTTGTGGTTCACACCAATTGTTCGCACCTGCCTGACCCATACGACCCTGCTCCGATGAAACAGGATATTGATGTTTATTACACCGACCTGGTGTATGGCGGCATTAGCTTTGCCATTGTCGGTGACCGGATGTTTAAAACCGGCCCTGAGGCGGTTTCGTGGTGGGGCGGAAGGAAAGACCACCTGAAAAAAGAGCTTGCAGATCCTTCGGTACTTGATGGTGATACGCTTAAATTATTGGGTAATCGGCAGATGGAATTTCTGAACCATTGGGTTGAAGATTGGGAAGGAGCAGAAATGAAGGTTTTTTTAAGCCAAACTATTTTTGCCAATGTCGCCACACATCATGGTGGCAATAAGATGTTTCTCGCGGGAGATCTGGACTCAGGCGGCTGGCCAAAAACAGCAAGGGATAATACACTCAGCCTGATCAGGAAATGCTTCGCCTTTCATATTTGCGGCGACCAGCACCTGCCCAGCATGGTACACTATGGAATTGATGAATGCCGTGATGCAGGATGGGTATTCTGCACGCCCGCCATTGCTGTGGGTTACCAAAGATTTTTTGTGCCGGATGAGCTTGGCTGGCCTGTAAAGAAAAGGCCTGAGCATGGAAATCCAAACACAGGTTGTTATACAGATGCATTTGGTAATATAAATTATGTCTATGCTGTTGGCAACCCGGCTGATCAAAATACACACACCAACCGCTACCAAATGGCAGAGCTGAAAGCTTCCGGGTTTGGATATATTACTTTTGACCTGGATAATCGAAATATTAAATCAGACGCCTATCATTTCAGGGCCAATCTAAATGATGAAAAAATTGCTGATGACCAGTTCCCGGGATGGCCAAAGACAATCAGCCAAACCGATAATTACGCCAGGAAAGCTGTTGCATATCTCCCCACAATCAAACTAAAAAATGATGATGAGCCGGTTGTAAAAATAATTGACGAAGAAACCGGTTCATTGGTATATATCCTCAGGATAAACAAACAATTTTTTGCGCCCAAAGTATTTAAGACCGGCAGTTATACAATTGAAATTGGTGAAGGCGATAACAAAAAAGTGTTAAAAGGCATAAAGTCAATTAATGAAAAAGGTGCTGAAGAGCTGGAAATAGATTTATAATTATTTTATATAATGTTACCCGGACAGTCAAAATAAACATTTTGTGTACCAAACCTTCAAGGTTTTCGAAACCTTGAAGGTTTGGTAGTCACGACAACCTTTTT
>CAYSRH010000536.1:0-1654 GCA_964433245.1 uncultured Bacteroidales bacterium
CCATTTGTCAGCTTAAATGCCAGATGGCACAAATATAGGGGCGACCTGTCGTAATTATTTAACTATCAAGCACATATATAAAATCATATTTATTTTACCGGACACTAATGATTTTTTTATTGTATCATAATGTTTTTTATTACAGGAAATTGTAAATGATCATTCACTCGTTTTTTTATCTCATCACGCATAATGAACAATTCATGCCTCAGGACAGAAGAATTTACATGAACAAATAAAGTAGATTGTTTGAAGTATAGCTTTGTTGTACGGTTTGCAATAGATTTCCCCATGATTTCGGGCCACATTTCTATTGCCCGGTATTCCATATAGGGCTTTTCTATATTATTGACCCTCATAAACCTTCTTACAATACTTCTTATGTTTTCTGTATTACTTCTTTTCATAATGAATGACTTGATGTAAAATAGACTATGTCTGAGATTAATATTGAGACACACACGCAATTATGATTAAAAATGTGTGCCAAATCGAAAGCATGGTCGTAAATTTTAAACATATAAAATATTTATAAAGGATGAACTTTACCCCCGGAAACTTCAAAAATCTGGTGGTCTTCAGATATTCTGTCCAGGATATGGTCTAAACGGTCTTTATTGGTGTCAGTAATAAATATTTGTCCAAATTGATCTCCCGATACAATTTTTATGATCTGTTCTACCCTGTGTTGGTCAAATTTATCAAAAATATCATCAAGAAGGAGAAGCGGCTTTTTTTCTTGTTGTTTAAAAATGTATTCATATTTGGCAAATTTCAAAGCTGTCAGGTATGTTTTTTGCTGTCCCTGCGAACCAAAATGTTTTATAGGTTTATTATCCAGCAACATGATCAGGTCATCACGATGGACCCCTGCGGATGTATGTTGTAATATCCTGTCCTTTTCCCTTGTGTTATCAAGTAATTGGGATAATGGATGCTCATTTAATTGTGACTTGTATTCTAATTTTGTTTTTTCTTCTTTTCCTGAAATAAGGAGCTTATAATAATGGTTGAACAGGGGAGAAAGCGATTCTATAAAATCACGGCGATGATTATGGATATGATGCCCGCTTTCTGTCATGATATCTTCATATACAGATAATGTGTCTTTGTCGAAATAGTTGTTTTTTGCCTGCTTTTTAAGTAAAATATTTCTGTTCTTTAAAGCTTTATTATATCTAAGAAGAGAAAGAATGTAGGACTGGTCGTATTGGGCAATAACAACATCCACAAATCGCCGCCTGACTTCACTTCCGTCAACAATAAGGTTGATGTCCGATGGTGATATCATGACAACAGGAATAAAGCCTATGTGATCTGATATCCTTTTGTATTTTTTTTGATTGCGTTTGAATGTCTTTTTTTTATCTTTTGAGTAAGCACAATGGATTTCTTCGGTGTGTTTATCCCTTTGGTATTGTCCTGTCAGGGTAAAAAAAGATTCCTCGAATTTCATTACGTCATAATCGTTTCCATTGAAGAAACTCTTGGTAAGCGAAAGATAAAATATGGCATCAAGCAGGTTGGTTTTGCCAACCCCATTATCACCCACAAAGCAATTCAATCCGGGACTAAGAGATAGGGAAAGTTTATCATAACTCTTAAAATTTTGTATTGTGATATTTTTCAAGTACATATTACTTTGCTTGTTATA
>CAYSRH010000537.1:0-1654 GCA_964433245.1 uncultured Bacteroidales bacterium
TTAATTTCAGCGGAAGAAAAAAATTATGCCTTAATTCCAAGAGGGTTTGGACATGCTATTTGTACTTTGACTGAAGAATGTGAAGTACTTTATAAAGTAGACAATTACTATGCACCTGATAGTGAAGTTGGTATTATATGGGATGACCCTGATATTAAAGTTGAGTGGCCGGTGACGAATCCGGTGCTTTCGGAAAAGGATAGTAAGAATATGACGTTTGCGGAGTTTGTAGAGAAATATAATGCTATTGAAATATAGAACACAGATGACCACGATACGCTTACTACGTGGCAAGCACAGATTTGGCTGATTTTCACTGATAGATATTTATCTGCGTAAATCAATATAATCAGTGTCATCAGCGTTCTAATCAAAATTTAAAATATATATATAATGAATGTACGATTATTTAAACCTTCTGTTGGTCAAGAAGAACTACAAAACATCAAAGAAGCCTTCGATCGTTCCTGGATTGGACTGGGCCCCAACGTCAATCAATTTGAAAAAGAGTGGGCAAAATTTATTGGTGCAGAACTGGCCATAGGACTTAATTCTTGTACTGCTGCCCTTCATTTAGCACTCAAAGTCTTTAATTTTCCGAAAGGAAAAAAAGTACTGGTTTCTTCATTAACTTTTTCTGCAACTGCATCAGCCATTTTGTATAATGACTTGATACCTGTGTTTGTTGATTCAAATCCCGAGACACTCGGCATGGATTTGGAAGACATGAAAAACAAATATGATGATGAATGTGTGGCTGTAATGCCCGTCCACTATGCCGGACACCCGGTGCCCATGGAAAAACTGATGCCCTGGGCAAGTGAGCGCAATTTAAAAGTAATCGAAGATTGTGCCCATACCGCCGGGGCAAAATATAAAGACAAAACACTTGGAACCTGGGGTGATATCGGATGCTTTAGTTTTGAGGAGAAAAAACTCATGACCACCGGCGATGGTGGCATGATGGTAACCAATCAGCCGGATTTATTCAAAGAAGTCAAAGCCATGCGTTGGGTGGGCATTGACAAAGACAACTGGAAAACAGCACAGGCCTATACCGATGCCAACAAGGATGCCATGCATTGGTTTTATGAACTCAACGTGTTGGGCTATAAATACAACATGAATGATCTGGCGGCAGCCATTGGTCTGGCACAGTTAAAAAAGCTCCCGGCAATGAACAGGCGCAGGTCAGCGATCATTGTAAAATACATGCAGGGCATTCAAAATGTGCCGGGTATAAAACCCTTGTTGCCTTATGAACCTGAAAAATATTGTTACCAGATGTTTGGCATACGGGCAGAGAAACGGGATGAGCTGATGATCTATCTAAAATCCAAAGGGATTGCCACCGGTTGCCATTACACACCCCTGTCTTTACAGCCACTTTTTAAAGAATGGGGAAATAACTGCCCTTATGTGGAAAAAGAAGCCGATAAATTTATTACTTTGCCTTTGCATGCGGACTTAACAGATGAAGAGGTGGCGTATGCTATTCAACATTTGAAGGAACACAGATGACGCAGATTTTTTATATTCTTATCAGCGAAAATCAGTTCGATCAGTGTCATCAGCGTTCTATCTTAGAACACAGATAACGCAGATTGAGCAGATAATCACAGATAAATATCAGCGAAAATCCGTCTAATCAGTG
>CAYSRH010000538.1:0-1649 GCA_964433245.1 uncultured Bacteroidales bacterium
AATAAAATACAAATCGGAGGACGTTGGTATTGATGTAGTTGTAAGAGAAGAAGCATACACCAGCAAATGTGATGCTTTGGCGTTGGAAGAAGTCAAAAAGCATGATGATTATTTGGGCAGAAGGCACAAAAGAGGTTTATTCAGTAGCAGTACAGGCAGGAAAATTAATTCGGACGTGAACGGGGCTATTAATATCGCAAGAAAAGAAGTCGGGGAAATACTTATTACAAGTATGCTCGATAGAGGCATAGCGGATATGCCATTCAGGGTTACACCTGATGAATATCGTAAAGTTACTAAACCAATTGAACGATAATTCCGTAGGATGCAAGGCTTCTAATTTCACTTGCAACACAGACGGCTACGGTGAGAGTGAGCAGATATTTTACACCACAACAAGCCGTTTAGATGCAAAGATAAAAGCAAGGCAATTAGATAGGCACACGCATTATCCTGTCAGGATTTATTATGCCGAATGGGAATACTTTGTAGCTTTCCCTTGCGAGATTGTCAATGCAAAGTGGTTTAATATACCCATTTTAAAGGCAAGGCATACATACGATTTAATCAGGGCAAGTGAGCACGGATACATATTTACTTTTGAATTAATTGAATGAGCGTAATAAAACAAATAATAATACATTGTTCAGCCAGTCCTTATGGCAACGCTGCTATGATAGCAAAATGGCACTTACAAAGGGGATGGTCAAACATTGGTTATCATTTGGTTATATTGAACGGACATTTGTCAGCAAGTATATATAATGCAAGGTGGGATGGATTGATTGAAACAGGCAGACCACTTGACAATGATGGGAACATTGAAGGGGATGAGATAGGAGCGCACACGTTGGGTTTAAATAGCACTTCAATAGGTATATGCCTAATCGGAAGCCCAACGCACAGGACACCGTTCACATCAATGCAGATGGATGCACTTGCTTTTGAATTGTACCTGTTACGTGAGCGGATAAAAGATGTAAAGATTAAAGGGCATTATCAGGTTGATAGCAAGAAGCCATACTGCCCGGGGTTTGATGTTCCCGAATTTTTGAAAGAAAGAAAAATAGCAATTAAATAAAGAGTCATGACAGAGGAAAAGAGAAAAGGCAAAAGAGGAGCAATCAAAACAATAATTATCAGCGTGTCAAGCACCGTTATTGGTATATCATTGATAGCCATGTTTGCAACTCCTGTAAAAAACATTATAACGGATAGCCTTGTTGGGATACCCATCAGGTTGGGTAATGTTGAGGATGAACAAAAGTGCATAAATCTTGTTATTGAAGAAAACATCAGGGACATTGAAAAGAACAACGATGCAATAAGAAGACTTCAAAACAGCGACCTGCAAAAAGCAAAGAAAATAGATGCGATATATGAACTATTATTATCAATTAAATACAACACAAGTTATGATTCTACAGACGATTTTTAGTATAATGTTATCCTTCACACAACCAGCAGAGCAAGATACTTGCAATGCTGAACAGTTGGATACAAATGAAAAACTTGCAGAGATTGAATGCATTTTGAAAGAAATGCAAAACGATACAATTGATTATAAACTTAAAATAAATTAGTCATGGAAACTGAAAAATTAGAAAAACAGTTAGAAAAAGGCACAGGCCTTTTCAGAGACAGGACAG
>CAYSRH010000539.1:0-1639 GCA_964433245.1 uncultured Bacteroidales bacterium
TATGTGCAAGCTCGTGGTTGATAATATATGCTTTTACTTCTTTATCAATCCACCAACAATATCCCTGTTCAGCTTCCCACTTCAGTTTCCCTGGAAAAAGCGGGGCTTCAAACCTGATGTTGCCCCGGGATGAAATGAATGAACGACCGACAACTGAATCCGTAAAAATGATATCATAGTCTTTGGAGATCAATTTTAACTCCTTTAAAATCCGGTAAAGGTGTTTATGAAGTTTATTATCATGCTTTACACCTGTTATTCTTTCCAGCAGAGTATGATACAGGATATTGCCATTTTCCATATATGTCAGTGAATGGTCATGAATATATTCGGGCCATTCATTATCACTTCTGTCTTGTATGCTGTATATTCCGAGTGTTGGTTTCAAATTGTGGACGGATTTAGTTGGAATTTGTAAAATCAGGATACAGGAGATATTTCTTTCTTTTTTTTTGAAAGGATACAAGCCCTTCTTGCCAGCTCTGCATTATCTCAGCTTCAGACCAGCCATTCTTAATCTGTCTTTCAAGGTGATCTGTTCCTGAGAGCAAACGAAGCCACCGTGAATTGAAAAAATTATCTTTAAAGTCTGATTCCCTGAAAGATTTGATAAGATAATCCAGCATCAGGCTATTGTTCGGCAAAACATTTCGAAGGTCTGTGCCCCAACACTTTTTATCTTTGTGTTTCGGATTTTCTGCAATTCCCGGAATACTATGTGGAGTAAATGAGAATGAGCCAAACTTTTTGTCAGGATACCCAATAACCTGAAAGGGGAAATCAGTACCGCGACCAATACTCATTTTCGTAGCTTCAAACAGGCACAACGAAGGATACCACTGAATAGAAACATCATTGGGAAGATTTGGAGAGGGTTTGACCGGCAGTGAATACTGCTTTGTATGATCATAATTTTTTGCTTTAATGATGCGCAGATCACATTGTACCGCATCTTTCAGCCACCCTTCACCGTTAATCATAAGCGCCAATTCCCCGATTGTCATCCCGTGAACAACCGGAATGGGATGCATGCCAACAAAAGATTTATATTTGAGGTCAAGAACCGGCCCGTCAATATAATCTCCATTTGGATTCGGCCTGTCAAGGATAATAAGGGGAATGCCAGCTTCAGCACAAGCCTCCATCACATAATGCATGGTGCTGATATAGGTATAAAATCTTGCACCGACATCCTGGATATCAAAAATCATGGCATCTAATCCGAAAATGTCCTTTTGCTTTGGCTTATAATTCTTGCCATACAATGAAATCACGGAGATACCTGTTTTCTCATCTGTATAGTTCCCAATATGTCCGCCGGCTTCAACATCACCGCGAAAGCCATGTTCCGGAGCAAAAACAGCCTGAATATCAATTCCTTCAACCATTAAAAAATCAACCAGGTGTATTTGATTTGGTCCGACAGAAGTTTGATTTACAACCAGGCCTATATTTTTTCCTTCAAGAAAATGAAGATATTTTTCCGGTCTTTCTGTCCCGGGTAAAATATCCTTCTCTTTTTCTGTGGTTTTCTCCACAATTGTTGTGCTATCATCGTTTTTAACACTGCCGGACTGACATGAAATTACAGCAATCAAAATAAAAAGCACGTAATGATATATTTCAGTAAATATTTTTT
>CAYSRH010000540.1:0-1638 GCA_964433245.1 uncultured Bacteroidales bacterium
TCAGGATTTTAAACAAGCATTCTTAAACCTTGAAGTTTTATCATCTGAAGAGGAAAATGCCATTACAAATATCAAACAACTGATGCGTCATATCAATACACAATATGGAATACAACCTGATCCCGGAATAAGTTACAGCGTAGCAAGCAACCAACACTATAACAGGAATTTTAAATACAAATACCAGACACCTACAAGTAACCTGTTGAATCCCTTCGCATGGGCTCAATTTTTTGAAGCTGTAAAAAAAGGAGATTATAATTTCAGGGAAGATCAATAATGCTTTTCGTTTTTTTTCGTTCTTTTGTAATCATGCTGATAAAAAAAAACTATATATTTCTTTTTTTTCTTTTGTTTTCCTCTCTTATTCAGGGGCAGCAGAACATATCAGTAAAAGGTTCCATTACTAATGAAGACGGGATTCCTATCCCCTATGTCAATATACAAACCATTTGTCCGAAACATCAATCTATAACGATCTCAGATAAATCCGGTAATTATAAAGTCACCATTCCGAAAGATGCTCCCTGTAAGCTTATTTTTATTTTACTCGGTTACGAAACTGACACGCTTATTATTGATCAAAATAAAATACAAACCCAATATAATCCAACACTAAAAACCAATTTTACCTTTTTAGATGGGATTGACATCACCGGAAAACAGGAAAGACACACAACAATGTCCAGAATCAACATCGAAAATTTTGAAGCCATACCAAACATTTCAGGAAGTGTTGAAACCATGATCGTTTCTTTGCCCGGTGTTTCATCGAGCAACGAACTGACTTCCCAGTATTCTGTCAGGGGAGGAAACTTTGATGAAAATCTGGTTTATGTAAATGATATTGAAGTATATCGACCTTTTCTCATTCGTAGCGGACAACAGGAAGGACTTAGTTTTATTAATTCCGACCTCATCAGTTCCCTTACTTTTTCTGCCGGCGGTTTTGATGCATCGTATGGAGATAAAATGTCTTCCGTACTCGACATCACTTACAAGACGCCCCAACAATTTCGCGGATCATCCTCAATAAGTATGTTGGGAGGCACTGCACACCTCGAAGGAGCAACATCCAATCAACGTCTGACCTATATCAGCGGATTCCGGCACAAAAAAAATACCTATCTGCTCGGAACCCTTGACACAAAAGGTGATTATGACCCAACCTTTACTGATTTTCAAACATATATAAACTACCGTTTTTCACCAACATTCCACCTGAGTTTTCTTGGTAATTATGCAAACAACACCTATTTATTTTCTCCTGAAAAAAGGGAAACTACCTTTGGCACCATCACAACACCTCTTAGTTTGACTATCTTTTATGACGGCATGGAACAAAGTCAGTTCAAAACTTTTTTCGGGGCATTAAGTTTTAATTTTTACCCTACTGAAAAACTTACATTAAAACTCATTACAGGGACCTTCCACACAGACGAAGAAGAGACTTTCGATATCCGTGGCAGATATCGTATTGATGAAGTTGACAATATCATGTCAACATCTTCGGAAAGTGACTCATCTAAAAACATCGGGGTTGGCACAAAACTTGACCATGCACGAAATTTTCTTGATGCAAGAGTATATACTTCCAATTTAAAGATGTCATACCATCATAATTTTCTATCCGTCAAC
>CAYSRH010000541.1:0-1637 GCA_964433245.1 uncultured Bacteroidales bacterium
TTGGAACATCCCTAAGGGAACTAAGCATATGCTAACGCTGGGTCTCCCGGTTTTGCAAAAATGGATGGAGAGATTTCAAAAGCGGGGAATCAGTCTTGAGATGGCTGGAGATTGGGTCGGAAATTTATTAGAAGGCAAAACGAAAGTTAAACAAAAAATCAAGACGGTTGCCCAAATCAAGCAGTTTGTTAAAGCAAGCTATGCGGAGGACAGCTGGCCAGAACAGGCAGAAAAAATTCGCGGACCTTTGCGAGAAAAACAACGAGATATACTATTGCAGTTCTATCTGGACCAAACAGCTGGCATAAAAAGCAAGGAGGATGTATTCGGTGAGTTGCTGATCGACGTGGAAATGAGCGATTGCCAGTTGACGTCCCGGATCAAGCAAGCGATCAGCTCCGTCCAGTTGTTTATCCACCGGTATTTCATGGGTTTGGAAAACAAGTACGAAATCAATCTCACTGAAGCTGATCAAAAAGAATGGCAGTGGCGTAAGAACTATCGGGTTTGGGAAGCTAATCAGAAGGTGTTCTTGTATCCGGAAACCTACATCGAACCGGAGTTGAGGGATGATAAAACCCCCATTTTCGAAGAAATTGAAAATGATCTGCTCCAGGAAAATGTCACGAAAGAAGTAGCGGAAAAAGCCTTTGCGAAATACCTGGACCGCCTATCAGAAATTGCCCGACTCGAGATCATTGCTCAGTTGGAAACTACCACCTCAGAGGGTAAAGAACTACACATTATTGGCCGCAGCAGAGACCTGCCCAAAAAGCACTACTATCGCAAGCGCACCTACGCTAAAAACTGGACGCCTTGGGAGGAAGTTGAAGTAGACGTAGAAGGGGATCAAGTCGTGCTTTGCGAATTGAATGGCCGCTTATATCTCTTTTGGCTAATGTTCATTGATAAGGCCCTCTCTGGAGATGGCCAAAGTACTCCGTCTAAGTATTACGATCTCCGGCTCTGTTGGAGTCAGCGAAGGGCTGAGGGATGGAGCTCGAAAAAGATCAGCACCGACACCCTATCCATGGAGTGGGAAGCCGAATTAGCTGATTATTATGGACACGATGCAGCGGAACGCAAAGCATGGAAACGATTAGTTGCTGAAGCCGATGCTAACCAGGGTAGCATTACGCTTACGGCACTTTCCATGCGGCAGAGATATGAATGGAATCAGAAAGTTGTTGATGTTATGTTCCAAGATTTGAGTATTGCCAAAAATGGTTTTGAACAAGCTATAAAAGATGTTTTTGAACAAGCTATAAAAGAGGCGCAGGATGCGTTTCAAACCGCATTGCAATATGGAGAAATAACAGGAGGTAAAAAGCTCCTTACAAAGTTATTATGGGAACCTTTCTTAGAAGGTCAAGTAGAAAGGAAACAATTTGAAAATTCTATTTCTTTTCTGTTAGGTGGACTAAATTTGACAAAGAATAAAGAACATTTGAATGTACTTCATCAGGAAAGCTTCCTTTTTCAAGGGTTCGACCAAAGTGTCTCTTTAACGGGGGAAAGTACCATTCAAGAAGAACGGTTATTGACTCCTTCTGACATGGAGCCGCACGGCGCCTTACTCAGGAGCAGCCGCAGTACTAGAAGAACACAGAATCTACCCTATTGGCTACCTCCTCTGC
>CAYSRH010000542.1:0-1636 GCA_964433245.1 uncultured Bacteroidales bacterium
GCATTATTGGCATTTGATAATAGCGAGCAACAAATGCTTACGATAAGGATTAAAGCTGTTTTTTTCATTTGTTTATTTTTTAACAATTTCAAAACCGTATCTTTTAATATATGACATTTTTCTATATATTTTTGGCTAAAGCCAATTTGTATTTTCGTTTTATTTCAACGGCATAAATGCCGATGCTAATTATTTTCTATGTAATTCATTTGTAAAGTTTTGGGACAAGATATCACCAAATAGTAATTAATTATTCAGGTTTTAATTAATAGATAAAAAAAGAGGCTGTCCGAAAACACAACAATTTTTTTATGTCATTTCCGGACAGTCTCTTAATAGTGATGTTTACAATTAACGTTTACTTAAAACATTTTTTTCATAATCTTGAACGTCATTGATAAAATCCTGTCCGGGTGTTACACCGTTTTTTATACAGAAATAGTCATAAACAGCGCCCCATGGCATGGCTTTATTCTCTTCTATTAAAGCTAAACGTTCAAACAGCTTGCCACTTTCTTCATATTTACGGATTTTATTAAGCGGTTCGAGCATGGCGATAAGCATGCATTTTTGGAATGCACGTGTTCCCACAACGTAAGCGCCAATACGGTTTATGCTTGCGTCAAAGAAGTCAAGGCCATAGTTTATTTTTTTCTCTAATCCTGCCCTTACAATCTCATTGGCCAGTTCCAGTGTTTCATCTTTTAATATCACAACATGGTCGCTGTCCCATTTAACACCACGGCTCACGTGCAGCATAAGTTCATCACTGTACTGGAAGATTGCAGATATTTTATCAGCTACTGATTCGGTAGGGTGGAAGTGCCCCATGTCAACACAAAGCATTTGGTTCCTGGTCATGGCGTAGCCCATATAAAATTCATGCGACCCGGCAACAAATGATTCACTTCCGATACCAAATAGTTTGCTTTCAATACTATCTTTCATTTCATTTTTCGGGTATTCTTTAGCAAGCACTTCATCAAGCGATTCTTTAAGAAATTGACGATGTTTAAAGCGGTTAACAGTCATGTCTTTAGCGCCGTCAGGCAGCCAGATATTATGTATGGCAGGACTGTTTAATTGCCTTCCCATTTCGGCACTAACTTCACGGCATCTTTTTAGATGCTCAATCCAGAAATCACGAATGCCTTTGTCAAGGGATGATAGTGTAAACCCATCATTGGCTTTGGGATGAGAAAAACATGTACAGTTAAAGTCGAGCTTTACATCATTTTTCTTTGCCCAGTCAATCCATGTTTGGAAATGTTTTGGTTCTATTTGATCGCGGTCAACAAATTTATTATCAAAATCGCCATAGATAGCATGCAGGTTTACACGATGATTGCCCGGTATCAGGGAGAGCGATTTTTCAAGGTCAGCAAAAAGTTCATCAAGTGTTCTTGCTTTACCCGGGAAATTACCGGTAGCTTGAATTCCTCCGCCTGATAGTTCAGCGTCGGGTTGTTCGAAACCACCAACATCATCTGCCTGCCAGCAATGTAAAGAGACGGATATTTCACCAAGCCTCTTTATTACTTCATCGGTATTTACACCAAGTTCTGAATATTGCTCTTTGGCAATATTATAAGCCTGTTCAATTTGTTTTTCTTTTGTCATAATACAATTAATTTTT
>CAYSRH010000543.1:0-1625 GCA_964433245.1 uncultured Bacteroidales bacterium
TATCACAAAAATCAGACCTGCTAACATATAATCCGTATTTGTTCCAAGTCAAACCCTCGTTTGAAACTGAATTCACTGTTTTGGCTGAATATCTGGCCGAATTTCACGACCAAAATTTTCTCGTTTTTCATACCAATAAAAAAGAAGAAAACGAGATAATAGAGATATTTAAAAGTCAATTCATAGAACAATTATCTCAACACGCTGCTATAGAAACAGTTATTTACAAAGAAATAAATGTCAAAGAAAAAAATTCAGAACAGATTGAAACCACCCTGTCAACACAAATGGACAATATTATTATTATCCCTTCAGTGTATGAGCCAACGGTCATGGATATTATGACCAAGTTAAATGCTCTGGCTGAAAAATATCATATACTTGTTGTCGGAATGCCAAACTGGCAATACTTTTCAAATATTGAACTCGAATATATGCACAAATTACAGACGCATTTTTTTGATAACCACTATATAGATTATGAACATCCTGACATCATCTGGTTTATTAAAAGTTTCAGAGCAGTATTCCGGACTGAACCATCGCACCTTAGTTTTCACGGGTATGATCTCATGCACTATTTTTTATCTGCTTTAAAAGCATACGGGCGATATTTTCAATTTTGTATACAGACCTACAAAACAGCGCCTTATGTATCAGGACTTCAGTCAGGTTTTAGTTTTGAAAGACAGGAACGTGCAGGTGGATTCGAAAACAGAAATGTTTACTTGTTACGCTATACGCCGGATTTGGATGTTTTAAAAGTCAATACGTCAGAAATTCCGGAGTATTTTCCTGGGGAAGAGGAAGAGGAAGAAGAAGTTGAATATTAATGCTCACTGAAGTATGCAAACAACAGGTCATTACCCTTCAAAGTTACTTGAAATTGCTGTCAATGAATTTGCCGGCCTGCCCGGGATAGGCAAAAAAACTGCTCTTAGACTTGTGCTGCACTTGTTAAGACAGGAAGAAAGAGATGTTGAGAGATTTGGTGAGGCAATTATAAAACTCAAAAAAGAAGTTCATTTTTGCGAATCGTGTTTTAACATATCTGATTCGACAATTTGTAGCATCTGTTCTAAACCGGACCGTGACCATTCAATCGTTTGTGTTGTTGAAAACATCAGGGATGTCATGGCGATTGAGTCTACGGATCAATACAAAGGCATCTATCATGTTCTCGGCGGTGTCATCTCCCCAATGGATGGTGTTGGTCCCGGTGAATTAACAATTGATGCCCTCGGGGAAAAAGTTAAAAATGGAAAAGTAAAAGAAGTAATCCTGGCACTCAGGACAACAATGGAAGGAGACACAACTAATTTTTACATTTATAAAAAACTGCATCCTTACAATATCCTGATCTCAATTATTGCCAGGGGGGTGGCTGTCGGTGATGAACTTGAGTATACAGATGAAGTCACACTTGGCAGAAGTATTATTAAACGAACCGAATTTAAAGGTGTATTTTAACCATGTGGAACCAGGATATATACCAGCGTACCCTTACATATGCTGCTATTGCGCATGAAGGACAAAAACACAAAGAAAGCAATATTCCTTTCATTGTTCATGTTGCAAATGTTTGCATGGAAACAATGGTAGCTATAATTAATGATAACTCCTTA
>CAYSRH010000544.1:0-1620 GCA_964433245.1 uncultured Bacteroidales bacterium
TACAAGATCATAAGCACAATAAGTAAGCCCAAAAACGAAAAGGCCGTTAATTTATAAACATATAGATAGAGCCAAATAAACATGATCAAAATAAAAACAGTTAATGACAAACCTTGCAGGATAAGCAATAAATTATTGTCATAAGAAAATCTGAGCTCATGATCTCCCGGAGGAATCTTCACTCCCATGAACAAAAGGTTGGTTGTATAAAGGGATAGTGGCTCATCGTTCAGAAAAGCTTTCCAACCCTTGAAATGACTCTGAAGAAAATTAACAAAAAGCGTGTCTTTTGAACGAATAGAAAGTGTTGCAGATACCGGAGAATAGTCTGTGAGGGTTAAATAATCTGCCTTACCATACGAACCAGAGAGACCTTGCTCCTTATCACTGACAAAAACAATAGGTTGTCGATACAATCTTGCTTTACAAGTATCTGATAGAGAGAGCACATTTTCTGCAGTGTAGAACAAGGGGTTGTTGATTGATGTTTCTCTGACGACAGCAGAGGAAAGAAGCTGTCTATAAGCATCAAATACGAAAGGATTATACCGTTCAAAAGAATGTTTCTTCTCATAGATTGATGTATTTCTAAACAATCCCACTTCCTCCCAATTTTTTTGCTTATTTTCACTAATCTTTGTTTGCAAATCAGGTAGGGGAAATCCGCGAGGATGACTCTTTATTGTATTTTGTATAGTAATAGAAGAGACCCCATTGTGCCCGGTCATATAGTTGGTAAACTGTGTTGACAAAAATAATTCAAACACGATGAACAGGGGTAAAATCTTGACGAAAGATGTGGTGGGGACTCTATAAGAAACGACAAGTAGCAAAAACAACAAAAAACCCTGAATAAATCCATGAAAATCGAGGACAGGGTGAAAGAAGAAATCGCGAATGATTGTGCCGATTCCCTGACCTTTTTTTTGATTTAAAAAATCCATAAAATGAAAAAAATACCCATAAGCTGTAAAAGTCAGAACGAGAATTAAGAGAAAAAAAAGGATCAGTCTGTATGCCCTCATTTTATGATGGCTTACAAGAAAAGTCCGATACGCATACAGGAAAACAACAACAAGTCCCATAATAGAAAATAAACGAAAAATTGACGGGTATTTAAATTTGTCCATAAGGGGGAGGTAATCTGCGATAAGAAGTCTGAAAGGAAAAACCTCACCCATAGCAATCAGGTAGAAAAAAATGACCAACCCAAAGATAATGTACATTTTTTTTTCGCGGTTAAACAACAAACCAAAGAGAACAATCGACAAAGAAATCAATCCAATGTAAGATGAATTTAAGGCCATGTCTCCGTATAACTCATTATTTTTAGTAGCTGCAAAAGGTGCCAGCAGGGATAAAAAGGATGAAGGTTTTAGGGAGCCATAGAGCAAATGAGCATCAGTCAAGGCTGAATAACGTTCAATATAAGGCTGTACCTGAGCAAATGAAAGTAGCATGGGAGAAAAAAACAAGAGAGAGATAAAAAAAACACCCACATGCATTAATAGTATGTGTTTATAGACCAACCAGCTCTTCGTTTTCCATAAGCGATAAATAAGTAAAGCCAACATGACATAGGCTCCAATGATTGTTAATCCCGGGTATCCTGTCATTACA
>CAYSRH010000545.1:0-1616 GCA_964433245.1 uncultured Bacteroidales bacterium
GAATTGGTTGGAACAGGGTTATCGATGAAAAGGAAACTACTTTCGGCGTATCAGGACTACTTTATAATAGCAATATTATACCCTATGACCGCGCAACGGATAGCAATTGGTCGCAATTGTTATTAAAATGCGTAAACGGAGAACTATCCGGAGAAAATCCGGAAAACTATACCCTGATTGAAACCACCTGGGAAACTTGGAAAAACATGTATCCATCCTCGCGAATCCTCTCAAGAAAAACAGGTTATAGCCGGTCATACGGATCATATCCCTATGGTTCTTACCGAGAAAATGAATCGTTGATCTTTACGGTAAGTAATACAGACAGTCGCTTACATGCCAAAGAGAGGGTGCTTTGTATTATCGAAAATGCTGCAGCAAAGGCATATACATTTGAGATTCTTTCGGAAAATAAAAATCTGATAACAGATACCCTACAGGATAAAAAAGTGGTCGTTACCGGCAATAGCCAGGACAACCTGATGGTTGCTTTTCAGACTGTAACTAAAGATGGAACAGCGCTTGAATTTCAATATCTTGAGAACAAGCTACCTGAAATACTTTTCGATAACGAGGGAACTACCTGGGATATTTTTGGCAGGGCCGTGTCAGGTCCGCGAAAGGGAGAGCAACTCAAAGCTGTTACGCAAATGATGGGATATTGGTTCTCCTTTGCCGCTTTCTATCCCAATATAGAAATCTATCCTGTTTTGGAATAAGAGATTAAGCTATGTATGTTGCTGGCAGTAGTCGTAGTTACAGAAATGGAGTAATTATTTATTTATATATGTCCCATTGTTATCTACTGCCATCTTTCTCATAAACTCTTCATCATGGTTATCTCCCAAACCGACTGTATGAATTTGTAATCTGTTAAGTTCATTCCATTCATCCACTTTTTGTAAAATCTGCTGTGTACTCCTGTATTTTCCTGCACTTGGTTCGCCATCGGATAATAGAAAGACTGTCTCAACATCCAATACCTCTGTTTCATCATTAACACCTTTGCCGGCCAACTTGAATGCCTCTTCCAGGGCATCCGAAATATTTGTTCCACCACCCGATTTTAATGCTTTAATATAGGCTACAGCAAGTTTTTTATTCGCAGAAGTTGCAGGGATTAATTCTTCTCTCCACAGCTTTATGTCATTTTCAAAAGTGATGACGGTAAAAAAGTTTTCCTCCGTAAAACCATTGATTACCGGAATAAGGTTCTTTTTGGCCTTTTCGAGTTTGGTTAATGACTTCTTAATTTTGTTTCCCACCATATTTCCCACAGATCCGCCAATAGCTCTCCCCACGGTATTCGCTGCTACATTTGTTGCCACATTCAAAACGACACCCTTCGCATCCTTTTCAATTTTATTCTCCATACTTCCCGAGATATCGATTAGAAAGACATATTTCTTTGATTCCAGATCAATTCCATAGTAATCATGCGATTTTTTCACCATATAACAGGAATTTGTTAATAAAAGAAATGCAAACGATACAAGAAAGATTAATTTAGATTTCATGATTTTTTTATTTTAATGAGTTAACTTTTTACTTAATAACATATTACACAATAAAAAACAAGACTGTCCAATTCAATCGTAAACTCTTAATATCATTGT
>CAYSRH010000546.1:0-1613 GCA_964433245.1 uncultured Bacteroidales bacterium
AAATAGCAGCACCATAATCGGTTTTTTGTTCGCCCTTTGTTTCTACGCTCACAGCGCTTAGTTTATTTCCATCTGTGTCAAAAGTACCAATAAAAAAGTCGTAATCACCAACACCGGAAGATGTTAAGGTGTCTTCGCCAAAGATTATCCGGTTTTCAAAATAGCCGGTAATATATAAAATGTTATTCATTTCATGTATTGTTGTTGACCTTTCTCTCCAGTTGCCACCATAACTTTTTGACCAGATCAAATTACCGTTTTTATTGTATTTTAAGATAAAAATATCATTATCTCCGTTGTTATGCAAAACATTGTCAGAAATTTCGCTGGCATTGGCATCTACCTGAAGTTCGGTACTGTAAAAATATCCTGTATAATAGATGTTTCCATAGTTGTCTTTTGTGCTGCTTCCCGCATGATCATTCCCATCACCATAAGTGCGGCGCACCCACTTTTCAACACCGTTATCGTCTGTTTTATATAAAAAAAGGTCTTTAGTACCTGCCGTTTCACTAAGTGTTCTATTGTCTAAGAATAATGTATCAGTGAAAGTGCCGGTATAATAATAAGCGTCTTCATGAGAGCGCACTGTGGTAAAACTTGCATCACCGGTACTAATAACATTTTTGAGATATATTATATCTCCATCTGTGTTTAATTTTCCAATAACACTGTTCTCCACGCCACTTTGCCCTATAAGCATTGTGTCATAGACAGTAACAGAGTCTTTATATGCAATAGAAAATACATAATTATTGTCACCATCAGCATCTATATCCCATGGCCGCTGGTATGCCTTGTTTTTTGCCAGGCTTTTGGCCCAGAGAAAATCACCGTTCTGATGATACTTTGCAATAAAAACATCATAATCATCTACACTGATCAGCGAAGTGTCTGAACCTCCAAAAAAGCAAGTGTCTTTGTAGGCACCAACAATAACAACATCTCCATTGTTATCAATGGTAATATTGGGCCTGAATTGCATATCGGGCCCTCCTATTTTATTGATCCATTGCAATTGCAGTTGATCATTGTATTTTGCCAGAAAAATATCAAACCCATCAGACACCAATGAGTCGTTAGTTGTATTTACCGTTCCGGAAAAAATGCCTGTTGCATATAAATTTGATGCCTGATCAACTTCTGAAACGGTTATATTTAGAAAAAAGTCACTGTATAAATGGTTTGAATAAGGCCAGTTCTGAGAAAAACCTTTAAAAATATTTAGAACTAAGATAAAGCAAAGAAGTGTAACAGTTTTATTAAATTTCATGTGAATTGTTTTTATATAATTTAAGATATAGAAGAATAACCAGGAACATCTTCAGTAGGATTTGGCCCGTCCCCTCCAAAAGTATTATTATTATGTAAAGTTTTAACTTCCGGCTTCACCCATCTCTTCCTGCCGGTTTCTTTTCTTTTTCCTTCGTGTTTCTTATGTTGCTGTC
Source organism: uncultured Bacteroidales bacterium (assembly GCA_964433245.1). GTDB lineage: Bacteria > Bacteroidota > Bacteroidia > Bacteroidales > JBBRXJ01 > CAYSRH01. Next base: position 1,449 of record CAYSRH010000546.1, read on the forward strand.
TCATGATTTATTTATTTTGGATTTTACTGTAAACCACAAATTTATAACTTTTTTTTTACTGTCAAAAATATTTTAATGGAAAAATATAATTAATTCTACTTTGACAGATTTTTTTCTTTAGTGAAATTTTGGTCCCGAACCTTCAGGATTGTGAATTGGTGGCAA
>CAYSRH010000547.1:0-1613 GCA_964433245.1 uncultured Bacteroidales bacterium
AGAAGTGAATATGGTTCCCTCACGGACAAAAGTTTGGACTGCAATGTTATGTTTCTTTTTGATGTCACTTGCTACAGTTTCCAACTTAGTTTTTGCTTCCTGAACATCTTTTTCATGTTTAACAATGTGTACCAAAGCAAGATCAGTCCGGGTGCTTTTATGGATGATAAGGGCATATTGCAATGCGTATTCAGCTACCTCTGTAAAATCCCAAGGGATTAGGGCTACATCTTTTTTATTGCTTATCATAGTATTTGTGTTAAAAATTAACGAGAAAAATTATTGTTCATAAATGTACAAATTTTTTTTTAAATAAAAACAGTTAAGAGAATAAAAAAACTTATTTTAATGAAAATAATTTTTCATACGGTCGAAAATAGTTTGATCTTCTTTGCCGGGATTGGGTTTAAATGTTTCTGATTGTGCGAGTTTTTCAATGATTTCCAGTTCTTCTTTGTCATTGATTTTAGGGATCCAAACGTTTACGTTGACCAAAAGATCACCTCTTCCGTAGCCGTTCACCTGAGGTAGCCCTTTCCCTTTTAATCTGAGTATTTTTCCGGGTTGGGTGCCGGGGTCTGTTTTTATTTTTGCTTTTCCTTCAATTGTTGGAATATCCACCTGTGTTCCTTTTATTGCTTGTGGGATACTTAAGTAAAGGAGATAAACCAAATCATTGCCATCCCGGTGTAAATGGGGATGTTTTTCTTCCTGAATAAGGACAATCAGATCGCCTGCCGGTCCACCTCTCCTGCCTGCATTCCCCTTTCCTCTGAAGTTTATTTGCATTCCTTCTGTTACCCCTGCCGGAACATCAAAAGACACGACTTCGTCTTTTTGAACTATTCCTTCTCCGTAACATTTGGCACATTTTTGTTTGATTGTTTTTCCTTCCCCGTTGCATGAAGGGCAGGTTGATGTGGTTTGCATCTGACCGAGGAACGTGTTGGCTACCTGGGTTACGTGACCTGAGCCGCGACATGTTGTACATGTTTCATGCCCTGTGCCTTTCTCTGCACCTGAACCGTTACAAGCATCACAAGGCACATATTTTTTTACTTTTATTTTTTTTGTTATGCCTGTGGTAATATCAGCCAAAGACATTTTTACCTTTACCCTCAAATTTGAACCTTTTGTCCCCCTTTGTCTCGAGGATGAACTGCTCCCAAATCCACTGCCAAAGCCTCCCCCAAAAGCACTGCCAAATCCCCCGCCAAAGATGTCCCCAAATTGAGAGAAGATATCATCCATTGTCATGCCACCGCCACCAAAACCACCATTGGATGCACCACCAACTCCGGCATGTCCAAATTGGTCATATCTTGATTTTTTATTGGGGTCCCGTAATACTTCGTAAGCTTCGGCAGCCTCTTTAAATTTATTTTCAGCTTCCTTGTCATCAGGATTACGGTCAGGATGATATTTTAATGCAACTTTCCGGTAGGCTTTTTTTATTTCCTCCGCAGTAGCATTTTTAGAAACGCCAAGTATTTCGTAATAATCTCTTTTTGCCATAAAACATATTTAAGGTTCTACCCTTATTTTAATGGTTAAATATTTAAATTATATAAGACACTGTTTAAGACACTGTTAAAATATAAACAAAAACAAGC
>CAYSRH010000548.1:0-1610 GCA_964433245.1 uncultured Bacteroidales bacterium
AGCCCCATACTTATTACAACTGTTACCCTATCGAGACTTAGAAGAGTAGGATACGTACAGTGGTGTGAGAGCCTCAACCTGAGTCAATTTGACTCAGGTCGGGCTACTCGATTGCCTGCAGTTTTTTTATTTCGGTATGTGGTACAGCATTATTGCTACTTTAATTTCTCTATTCTTATCGCCATTTAAATGAAACCTGAAATTGAACCAATTTTCAACCGTCTTTTTCTTGGATCCTAAATAATTTGGGTGTTCAGAGGTTTTGTTTTCTACTGTATCTAGAACACTTGAAATGTCTTTGTTTGGAACGAAAAATATTATGGCCGATTTAGTGTCCCGCCATGTCGAATATCCCAACAATTGATCTATTGTAGCATGAAGTTGTTTTTCTCCTTTCCAAACCTTGCATTCCCCAATGAACACGTTGGACGATTCATGACGAAGTAGTATATCAGTCTTTCCTTTCTTGTTAAATGTTTCACCTGTTGCAGAGACATTTTCAAAGTTCGGCTGAAGAAATAGAAGTATATGGTCTCGTAAATCTTCTTCTCCTTTCCCCGCATATGTAGAAGGGTACTTCTCGAAGTTTAAACCAACATCATTTATTATCTCAAGAATTCTGTGATAGTTATTTTCATCTAATGTGGGTTCAGGCTTATATCCTTTCTCAGTCACAATTGGTTTAACTGAAATCTTTTGTCTTATTTTAGGAGCAGGAACACTAAAAGTATTTGAAACTCCCTTTTTCTGCTTAATTGGAACACCTAAGCCTGATAACAGGTCATTCTTTCGAAAATGCTGCTGTTTTCTTTGTTCAAATATAGAACTAGTAAAGCTTAGAAGTGAGTTGTTGAAATTTTCGCAATCTCCCTTAAGATAGTTATAATTAGACATCATTCGGTTGACGTCTTGGTCATATTCACGCTTGATTTCTTCTGGCTTGTTATTGAAGTTTATGTAATCAAATATCAAGGCACCATTTGAAGTAGTAATATCCATTCCACCCGAAAGTGTAAACCTTGAGGAAGGTCGATATTTCAAAAGACTTATATCTCCTGTATATGGTATGTGAAATCTCACAACGTCTTTTTTATAAGTCTTACCTGCATAAACATGAAATGACATTGGGAATCTTTCTGCGGGAATATCTTTTTCGTAGCTGTCTGCACTTACTTGGTCAAAATGCAATTCAGGGAATTCGATTTTGTATTGAGAAGCTAAATGTTCGCAGTATTCTGTTTGATTTACATTTAAAATGTAATCTTCTGACTCATGTTCAATCTGTCTTTTAATAAATTGCTTTGAGCTTTCAAAAACCTGATCAATTACTCTGTCAACGAACATTCTCATATTAATCTACTTTCATTCTGAATTTTAGCTTTGGAGATTGGTAAAGAATTGACTTTACAATTCTTCTATTAAACCCAATTTCCTGTAAGTCCTTTTTGTACTGTACAAACTCCTTGTATTCAATTCTTGGATCGAATACAATGTCATCAATCAAGTCAAATGGATCTATTGGATATCTATATAAATCCGATTTTTCATTGCCTTGAGAATTATAAATAAGCCTTAATTCATTTTCATGTTTAAATGCACTTCTCTTGAAC
>CAYSRH010000549.1:0-1599 GCA_964433245.1 uncultured Bacteroidales bacterium
ATGAAAGCCGGGTCACTTGATTTTATCCCTAAAACAGGTAATGTTGAAATTGATTTGATTCCAATGGTCAACAAGGTTTATTATATGCAGCAAGAATGTCTCGAACAGAATCGGATCAAACAAGAACTTGATGAAAAAAACGAAGAACTTGTCAAACTTTCTATTGTGGCAAGAGAAACAGACAATGCTGTGGCCATTTATAATGCTGATTTAGAATTGGAATGGATTAATGAAGCTTTTTACAAACTCTATGGATTTGAAAAAGAGCATATTCAACAAAATAAAGATAGTATAGATGTGAGTATTCTTGGAAATATAAGCATGAAACAGAATATCGACTCGCATATCAAGAAACTCATAGACAATTGCATTATAAAAAAACAACCGGTGAATTATACCATAAGAAACACCACCAAAAGTGGTGAAAAAATATGGGTACAAACGACTTTAAATCCGGTATTGGATGAACAAGGGAATATTTTTAAGTTAGTTACTGTTGATTCCAATATCACTGAACTGAAAAAAGCAGAAGAACGAATTCGTAAACAAAAGAAAAGTATTACAGATAGCATCAACTATGCCAAGCGTATCCAAACATCTATTTTACCTGACGAAGAAACGATACGTCAATACTTTCCTGAATCTTTTATAATGTATATGCCCAAAGATGTTGTTAGTGGTGATTTTCCGTGGTTTTTTCGTCGAAATGACACGTTTTATGTCGCTGCGGTTGATTGTACAGGACATGGGGTTCCGGGAGCATTGTTGTCATTTGTAGGGGTCTTTAACCTTATCAATATTGTAGATCACGATCAGGTGATTACGAGTGGGGAAATTCTCGACATGTTACATAATCATGTAAAGAAAACCCTTCGCCAGGATCGTCAAGGTACTAAAGCCAATACCACACGTGACGGGATGGATATTGCGCTGTGTAAAATTGACACAAAAAAACAAATAGTTGAGTTTTCCGGAGCACACCGTCCTTTATATATGCTTCATGAAGGAAATATAATTGAATTTGAAGGAGATGGACGTGCCATTGGAGGAAATCCCCTTCGGGAAATGATGTTGGCCAGAAAGTTTAACAAAAAACAAAAAAAAGGGGAAGAGATAAAATCAGTGGATGAAAAATTCAGTGCCCATGAAATTAAATATAATAAGGGTGATCGTCTATTTATGTTTTCTGATGGATTACCAGATCAATTTAAAGGAGAGGAACCCCCTAAGTATTCTAATGAAAGAATACGGGAATTTATTATTGCCAATGCGAATCACCCTATTAATGAACTTCATGACATATTTCGTGATGACTTTAATGAATGGAAAGCTGAAGGTCCCCAGCTTGACGATGTATTATTAATTGGAATTCAATTATAAATTTTAAAACATAATAATTATGGAATTAGAAAATTCAAACATGATTACTCCGGTTTTTATCAAAACAGCTTTTGATATGTATCAAATGATGAAGGACAGTGGTATTACACTGATGTATGAGGGAGAAATTTCTCAGAATATTACCAAAGCATTTACTTCTATGGCTGAGTCAGATATGCAAAAAGACGAAGAAGAAGAATCTATCCAACAGCGGGTATA
>CAYSRH010000550.1:0-1598 GCA_964433245.1 uncultured Bacteroidales bacterium
ATAACATACTCATAGAAAACAATATGTTAAGCTTTGAGGAGAGTGAGGAAGAGAACAAAGAGAATGTAGAGAATGAAGAGAACAAAGAGAATGAAGAAAAAAAATAAACGGAGAGTCGAAGCTTTACCCATTAGCTTCCTACATCCCAAATGCCTCAATCGCCCTGATCTTGCTTCTTTCTTCTTGCCTCTTGCCGCTAGGATTTATAAACAAGCACCTACTTACCCTTTGCCATCTTAAGCGCTTCCATGGTAAGATTATATTTCACGATCATGTATGATTTTTCCCATTCAGGTAGTTCGCCATCAACAAGGTATTGCAAATATTTCTCCATGACCTGTGTAAAATGTGCTTCATGGCCTATCCTGTAATTTTTGGGAATCTCAAGTCTCCAAAGCCCTTGTTTTTCTTTTATCACAGCAATATCATCGTAACCGAGTTTTTCCTCAATTGCATTTTGAAGTGTTGCTTCGAATGCATCAGCATCCTGATCTTCAATCAATTCAATATACAATTCGGGTTTGTAATTTTGTTCTTTGCCCTGACGAATAACGAGGTTACTTTTGCTTCCCTTCATGATGGAATAATGTGTGTCACCACCTCCTTCAGGGGCTTCATAGTGCCATTCTACCTGCACCTTAGCATGGATGTCGTTTATAGTATAGTTAATGGCGCCATTGGCATAAACATGCAGTGTATCATTTTTTATTTCCCTTTTTAAATACTCAGGCCATTCTTTGATACTGGTGATGCGTGTAAATTGATCCAAAGCCAAAGGGGTGGTCCATCTTTGCGCATCAAGCAGTTGGATATCACTGTATTTAATATCTTTTTGCGGCATACAAGCCAGTTGGACTAAATCCACCAGGTGTGTTGTTACGTCTACAACCCCTTCACCCTGCTGGCTTTCATCAAAAAACCACGGAGGCCTTTTTATCGGGTTACCTGCAACATATTTAAACCAATGATGTACACTGATCTTTACAACAGATGGATCTTCTTTGGTGCCATTCAGTAGCTTTCCAAAAACACCCGGTATATGAGAGAGGTCCTTTTGCAGTATGTTGGTGATTTCATATCGTTCTGTCATGATATCATAAAGCAAGACATTATTTTTTTCAGCAACATCAAAAGTAGTTTTTAGTGTATTGTATTTTTCAGAATTGATCACCATGGGTTTGTCAGAAAGCACATTCAGGGATGCTTTGACACACTCATTGATATAGGTGGTTTTTTTGGCATTATTACCCGAAATAACAACCACATTGCCCGGTTTCTCTTCAATCATCCTGTTAAAAAAATCATCTCCTGTATATACTTCCTCTTTCCAGTCTGTGGGATTTTCTTCCCTGGTATTAAAATCATTTATCCTGTCAAGGTACCTTTTTACATCCGGTCCTTCGGGGGCATATACATATGCTTTGGGTGATATCTGTGGCACCCTGTTTTTTTGTACCAGTGAAGCATGAAAATGGCCGGGGTCAAGTGTCATCAGAACCACCTCGTTGTCAGCCCCGGTAAAAGATGTTACTGTTCCTTTACGCTGTTCTGCATTTTTATCAGTTCCCTGGCAGCCAGCCAGCAGAAACATTATGATA
>CAYSRH010000551.1:0-1593 GCA_964433245.1 uncultured Bacteroidales bacterium
CCAACCATTAAAGAATTGCCCATGTTATATCGGGCATCACCTATGTAGCAAAATTTTATCTTTTCCAGGGGCTTTTGACAATGCTCTCTAAAAGTTAGAAAATCCGCCATTACCTGGGTGGGGTGAAATTCATTTGTTAAGCCGTTCCAAACCGGAACACCCGCATATTGTCCAAGAATTTCCACTACTTCCTGCCCAAATCCCCTGTATTGAATTCCGTCATACATACGCCCCAGTACTCTCGCAGTATCTTTCATTGATTCTTTTTCTCCTATCTGAGAACCACTTGGCCCCAGGTACGTTACATGTGCCCCCTGATCATGTGCTGCAACTTCAAAGGCACAACGTGTACGGGTTGAGGATTTTTCAAATATCAATGCGATATTTTTTCCCTGGAGGCGAAGAGGTGCTGAGACTCCTTCTTTTTTTTCTTTTTTAAGATTAGCAGAAAGATCCAACAGATATAACAATTCTTTCTTTGAAAAGTCGAGTAACTTAAGAAAGTTTTTATTTTTAAGCATGGTAACTAATTGTTGTAGTGAATAATTTTTATGATAAACAAAGGTATATGATTTTTTTTAAATGTATTTTTGTCCGGGAAATATCTTTTTATTTATTTTTATAAGTAAGAAAAGTATAATTTTGTACTTTTGTACTTTGTTTATTTATAAGATAATTTTAAGGGAATAAAAATACTTTGTATCTTTGGCTACAATTCAAAAAAAACACGCAATGAGATTATTCAGAATTATTCTCTTTTTTGCTGTACTGATAGGATTTGGTGCGTGTCAGGATGATTTACGGGAAGATCAGATAAGTGAAGGGATAGTGGAATACAATATCACGTATTTGGAAAACAAAATGTCGAAAGCTATTCCGACAAATTTGTTGCCGGGAAAAGTGATATTGAAAATCAAAGATGATAAGTCTGTGATGGAAATAGATGGTTTTATGGGGCTTTTTTCTCTTCGGATTATCACAGATCATCGCAAAGGGGTATCAACATCCATGCTTCAGGTGATTGATAAAAAACTTTATCATGAAGGCTCATCAAAAGATGGTATGTATCTTTTTAGAGGATTTCCGGGAATGAAAATTGAGTTACGGGCAGGAAAAAAAGAAATTGCAGGTATGAATTGTCGAAGGGGTAGAGTGATAATTCCCGGTGATGAAGAAGAAACTTTCCCGTTTTACTATACTGATGATATTGTCATTAGAAATCCGAACATCGGAAATCCTTATGAAGATGTTGAAGGTGTGTTGATGCAATTTCAGATGAATCTGAATAAACTAAGAATGAACCTCATTGCTACCCGGGTGAAGGATCAGGAAATTTCTGATGATGAATTTATTGTGCCTGATGAATATTTAAAGGTTTCCCGCCACGATTTGGAAGACATTCTCAATACCTTGATGGATTAGTAAAATTAATCAGGCAGAAGACAAGTTGCTTTTTCTGATTAAGAAGGTTTTTTTATGACAAAAAAAGTAAAAGACAATAATGATTTGAAACTTCGGATGAGATTGGTTAAATCTTTTAAAGATGAAAGATTTAGGGTTGTTTTGTCTTTGTTTTTATTTGTGGTCGGTACT
>CAYSRH010000552.1:0-1588 GCA_964433245.1 uncultured Bacteroidales bacterium
TAATAATATTTATCAGTAACACGAAAATGTGACGGAAATGTTATTGACTCTTTTGTTGGAGGTTGAACCTCTGAAATGGCAACATATTTCCATTTGTCATTAAGCTCAGTATCATCATATTCAACCTTAATAACAAAATATCTTTTTAAAATAAACGGAGACCAATGTGTTTTAACAACGAAATATAGATGCCCTCTGTGATAGTCGAAAATGCTTACCATATTGGTTTTATTCGTTTTGTTTGTGTTAAGCAATTCATCTATTCTGCTTTTTGAAAGGTTAGTATTTTTCAAAGATTCAACAACACAAGGCCATAGCTGATCGATGCTGATAGTGACAGATGTATTTGCATCATAATCACTAACACAATATTCGTTAACCTTAACATTATATTCCGAATCAAATAACACCTTTTGGTACAGGATTCGACTTGAATCAGAATAGGATACAATGATATTGTAATCCTCTTTCGATAAATCACTGTATATTTTATCACATTTTTGAGCTAGTAATGTGGAACTACTCGTCAAAAGAACATAATTCATGAACATGATAAATATTAATGTATTTTTCATATTATATATTAACATATTGTAAGATTATCCTTTAACAACATTTTAAATATTTTAAACCAGATGTTAATACTTGCGAACACTAACATACATTGAGCGACATGCTTTCAAACAATTTGTGAATCCAACCCCATTACCTGGATTCCGTATATTGCACTTCGATTTACATGCTTCGTTTGAAGTTTTTCCTTTTGATTTTGCATAACACAACGTTCTCCTAAAACTATCCCTCGGATATAATTTAAAGCATCTTTCGCTATAAAGCAAGTTAGAGCTCGGTATTGGTCCTCGATGAGTATATTCATTTTTTGCCCACGCTTCTTGCATCTGTTCTTCAGTTGATCGGGCGTCAGTGTGAACTTCTGTCGATGAGAGTGCCACATCTATTATGGTAATATTCCCAATGAGAGTTGAATATCCAGATGTTTTCTTCACTCCCTTTTCACAAGCAGTATCACATGCTTTATTTGTAGCATATCCAATAATCTGCCCCTTAGTAAATTTAGCGATGCCTTCGCCTGCTAACTTTTGGCTCATACACTTCCCAGCTAAATCACACAATTTGCCAGAAGTATCAATTGCGACTTTTTGCCAACTATCATCATACTCTTTATCATCCATTCCATTACTCATGACATAAGAGACAGCTGCTTTTTTGCCAAGATTGCATTTATTAACAAGAAATTCTAATTGTGTCGTAGCCGCTGATACAGCTGTCTTACCTGCGATATCAGCAACACCTGACATGCCTCCTGTCGCGACACAACTTACAGCTTTAGGGATAGCCTTACATGTCTCTTTACACAGCCGCATTAACAAACTATCTACTTCTTCAACAGAAAGGCGAAAACCATAAGGATCAAGCCCCTGATACATCGCAAAATACCCCGAATAGACGTTCTGACCATCAACATACCCCATCGGGTCCCTCGACACAAACCGTCCGAGGTCATCATCGTAGTACCGGTTGCGGTAGTAGTAGAGGTCGGTGGTTTCGTCGTAGCGGCGGCCGGTGA
>CAYSRH010000553.1:0-1580 GCA_964433245.1 uncultured Bacteroidales bacterium
CCCTCAAGATTCTGGGGCATCGAAATGTACTCAAAAGTGGCCCCCAACACCATCTCTCCGGAATGCAGCACAAAAGACTTGCCAAAAGGAATTACTACCTCCTCCTGGAGCAACTGTGGGTCAGGAGAGACAGAATTTCTTTGCCATTCATCAAAAGATGAGAGATTCTGACGCCGAAATACAATAAACTGATTGCTGAGCCTTACGTCTACCCCGATCTGTCCAACCTGCGCATCCCAATCAAGAATAGGGGTAATAATAAGAGTACCAGGATCTTTTGACAGCAGGCTCTTTTTAAGCTCTTCCCCCGACAAAGTACTCATATGCGTGCCTTGGCAGAAATAAAATTTTGTTGCACGTAGCTGGAATACACAGATTTTAATAGTAAACGCATACTCTGTTGGAACTGTTTTACATACTCATCCTTATCACTGTTATCCAGTAAGCGAAAATAATAATACCAACCAACAAGAATGATTTTATTCAGTTCAACTGGCTTTTGTTCTAACTCATTAATTGGAATATCATTGTCGAGCAGGGAGTCTAAATCAAGAATATGTTCATAGGATATGCGGGATTGGGTAATTCCTTCTTCAAGATAAGACAGAAGCACAGAAACTGATTCTTCGAAAACTTTCCTTTCGATCAAGAAATCATCTAACACTTCCAAGTCTTTCTGATCTGATAAATACTCATTGATAGACATATGAAGATCTTTAATCTTCAATACCGAATGTGATTCGGAATTCAGTAATTTTTGTACTTCTTCATCGTTATCTACAATTTGTTTTAAGGTTCTTATTCGGTATTTCAAGGGTGGATAATAATCATTCTCTTCCACCGGCTTGACAATATCAGCTTCCAGGTTGGATATATAAAACAAGGCATACAGCATTGACGGACCAAAGAGCAGATATCCTACCAGATCTGATATAATTTCACGGTACATTCCCTTTAAGACAAGAAGACCCTTCTCGGTTTTCTGGAACGGTAAGAACAGATCATTAGGGTTTTTTTGCGAGTACTCCTCCCAGAGAGTCTTGTTAGCTAACTCAAAAAGACGTTTCCCGTCTTCAGATTTTTCCCATTTATCATGAAAGAAATGCCCTATTTCATGCCCGAGAGCGGTGTTTAACACTGCATTATTTTTTTCGATAATCGGAAAACTAAACACATGAATCGACTTCTTCACATATGTATCGGCAAATTCTTTAACTCTTTCCGGCAAAAAAAGATGTAACACCTGCTTGAGATAGGATCCCAAATCGTGGGTATATACCGTATAGTTATAATTCCAGTCAGCTCTTAAAATAAGCCCGTATTCATCTCCCAATTCTGTTTTCAACACACGTTCAAAAGCAGGTATGAGGCTCCATGGGATATCCGACGTATTTTGTGGATTGATGAGGCTGTAAAGTGGAACAATTCGCTTCGCTAATGTTTCATGAAAATCTACATAGACCGCATCTTCGATTTCTTCAAAATAGGTTTTAAAAAATCCAACAAAACCTTCAAACATCTCAAGAGCATCACCGTCGGTTGAACTGAAAATAGATTGCCCCTTGGCCCTCTCTATCAAA
>CAYSRH010000554.1:0-1580 GCA_964433245.1 uncultured Bacteroidales bacterium
AGGAACCCGTGAAGTAAAATGCCATTATGGTGAAATTGAAGGGTTACCGTTATGGATTTAATGGTAAAGAACGGGATCCTGCAAGTGAATGGGGACAGACAAGTTACGATTACGGGTTCAGGATCTATAATCCTCAGATAGCTAAGTTTTTAAGCGTGGATCCTATTACTAATGAATATCCGGAACTAACACCATATCAATTTGCTTCAAATAGACCAATTGATGGTATTGATTTGGATGGTCTTGAAAGAATTCATTATTTATATGTTGGAAATACTTCTAATGGAGAACCCATTCTTCAATTAATGGATAAACAAGATACTCGTGATGTTACTGTCGCATCTGCTTTAAGTTTTTTAGGATCTTGGGCTGATATAACTATAAAATTTCCTTTAGAAAAAGAAATAGTGGTTTGGACACAAAATGAGTATAGTGTAATAAATGGCCCTGGATACAGATTTTCAACAATGGATGAGGCATTTGATGCTGTAAGTAACGATTTTGATGGTATAGATCGATTTGATCCGGCTAACACTGTTAAAGCTGAAATAATGTGGCTTAATGATTTTAATGAATTGGGAGTAGTTACAGATAATATTGGTATGATAATGATGTCTAGCTTTGCTAATAAAAATTTACCAAAAAAGTGGAGAGGTAAGACTGATTATTCTGAATTACCAGAACCAAGAAATGTAGGTCCAAGAAAAAAATTCACAAGAACTCAACTAGAACGTGCTAAAGAATTGAATAAAAGACGAAATAACGGATACTTGAGAGATGATACAGATGGCTCATTTATGGATCCCAGTACTCAATCTAGAAAAGGTGTTCCAGCTAATCCAAATCAAGTAGAAGGGGATCATAGACAACCTAGAAATCCAAGAAATACCAATGCAAAACCAGGTTCAAATAGTAATTCTAATTTAGATTTAATACGAAAAGCAAATAATCAAAAGAAATCTAATAAATAGAATAATGAAATATAATCCTAATTTAGCAGTTTTTACAACAAATTATATAATGAATAATAATTCTCCAATTGTTTATGTTGTACATGATAATGATGATTGGCAATTTCTTGGTCCTGAAGAAGACATCAATGAATCTAACTTGATGATTGTGAAATTGCAAAGTTTAATTAATTTAGATCAATCAATTATCAAAATTTTGCATATTGAAAATGGATTTGAAGCTTATAGAGATAATATAAATACTGACTGGAAAATTGTCAGTATGAATTAATTAATTTTTTAAAGTAAGGAATTATTATCATGCCATATAAGCCTGTCTGGTTTTAGCATCCCTTAAGAATGCATCCATCATGAAAAACAGGTGGTTTTTATCTTCTTCTTTTAACTTTTGGATATCTTCAATTCTTTTAATTACCACCTGGTCCAGTTGCAGATCAGAATTTCCAACCAGATAATCTAATGAAACACTCATAGCATTGGCAATTTTAGTAGCTACTTCAATGGAAGGCTTTACTTCACCTCTTTCATAGCGGCCAATTACCGGGGCATGTACACCAATCATCTTTGCAAGGTCTTCTTGAGAAACCTTCCTGGACTTCCTGATGGCTG
>CAYSRH010000555.1:0-1577 GCA_964433245.1 uncultured Bacteroidales bacterium
CCTGCAAAAAACAAAAAAAGCAAGCATTACATGGATTGCTGAATTGAGACAAAATGTTTTGGATAAAGTAAAAAAAAAATATAATATTCAAAACGGAACAAAAGATTATAAAGATATCCTGAATGATGATCAGGTTGATGCGGTTATAATATGTACACCGCCAAGTTCTCATAAAGATATATTTCTTGAGTGTCTTCAGGCAAAAAAACATATTCTGCTTGAAAAACCGTCAGCAGTCAAACCTGAAGATATACATAAAATGGTTAAAGAAAGACAAAAACATCCGGAACTTATTGTTCTTGAGGCATCATGCAGACATGCAAGACTTCAGCCGAAATTCACCTTCGCAAAAAAAATCATTGACAGTGGTAAACTTGGTCACGTGTATTTCATCCATCACAATTGTGTCTTCAGGCAGGGAAGAGGTGGAATAGAATACCATCCAACTGCCAAATGGTTCTTAAACAAGGCTGTTGCCGGAGGAGGGCCTTTATTTGACTGGGGGGTGTATGATCTTTCTTTTCACCTGGGCCTGCTGGACGACAAACCTGAACTTGAATCTGTAAAAACACTCTTCACAGTTAATGGTCTGGACAAGGTTGACCCGGGCACAGATGTCTTTGATGTAGAAGAACATGGCGCCTGCGTCATGGAATTTTCCGGTGGTCTGCGCTACTATTGGGAACGAGCTTCAAACGCAAATATGGAAACTTCGAATGAAACCAGAATTTACGGAACAAAAGGAGGATTCAAGCTCAATTATTGCTCCTGGGACCCAGTTGAAGTTGATTTTTTTGATGTGGCAGAAAACAGAAAAGGAAAAGCCCGTAAAGAAACACTCAAAGTGGATATGTCTTCTCATGTTGATGATGAATACGCATTAGCAGAGCATTTCATTCATGTTTTGGAAGGTAAAGAAGAACCCGGTATGCCTATAGAACGGGCGAAAAAACACCTGGATATTATTAACAGGGTTTATCAATTGTAGAATTATTATACAGAAATCTTACATTGATTTAAACTGATATCCTATAAAGACTAAAGGTGTCGATCAATGTCCGGGAAAAAAATCATCATTATAAAATTCCTGTTTTTCAATGAGCAGGGATTTTTTTTGCTTAAAAGCAGCCTTGCATTTGGCGGATATTAGAAAAAATAGTAATTTTAAAACCATCCAAAAATAAAACACACATGGGAGATTTTTATCAAAATGGACTTGTTCCAACGCTCCATAATTTTGGCACCAGGACTATTGAAGGATTGGAATCAGAACTTATTGAGTTTTCTTCACAACGTCCAATGTCGCTTATTATACCTTGTCTTATTACAGAATTGGAAGGTCCGGCGCTTGCAAATATTGTCAGGGAAATTAGTAAGATACCATATCTTCGCGAGATAGTCATTGGCCTGGATGGCGCGACAGCAGAACAATATGAATACGCGAAGGAATATTTCAAAGTGCTCCCGCAGTACCACAGGGTATTATGGAATGACGGTCCTCATGCTAAAGAACTGGAAAAGGTACTGAAAAAAAAAGGTCTTGCACCCGGAGAAAGAGGACCGTCATTCCATAATAC
>CAYSRH010000556.1:0-1573 GCA_964433245.1 uncultured Bacteroidales bacterium
ATTTTTTGTTTATTATTCACATGGTAAGTTTTCGTCTGGCTCTATTAATAATGTACTGCCAACATTTATCTCAAAACCTGGATTTATTATAAACTCATTTCCATATCTAAATTCAACATCGGCATTATTAATAGTTGAATTTATTTCAATAGTATTTGTTTCTTCATAAATAATATCTGAGTTTATAGGCTCTGTAAATTCAGAATTTGCATCAGAACAAGTAGGAGTTGTTGTTAACTGAGAGGTAGCTCCCCAAGAGTGTGTTCCATCATTAACGACCCAAGCATATGTTGCAATGTGATATCCATCTGATGGGTCTATATAATAGACACTTGTTGAAGGTTGGTCGTATCCCCTTAAAGTTAAAACATGTCCACCACCACCAGTCCACAACCAACCAAATACAATAGGTCTACCAGCATTAACTTCATTACGAACTGTATTAAACGCTAAGGAACTCATTATATCATTATTATTAATACCGTAATGGTCTAAAATATCACAAACTGAACCTGCTCCAGTCCATGAATTTGTATTTATGCATGCGCTTGGAGTTGGGGTATTACAGCAATTTTGAGTTCCAAATCTTGAAGGATTTTGACTACGAGCATACTCAACAACCTGACACAAATTCACATTGTTGCCATAATATTGAATGACTGAGTTAGTTGAAGCTGCCCAACACCAACAGCATAAATGTACTTGAAAAATATATGGCACATTTAATATTCTTGCGTCTTGCGCTGATACAGAAAATACAAAAATTAGTGCAATTAGAGAATTAATTGTTCTTTTCATGGTTGTTAAATTTAAACATGTGTTTATTGGAATAATAATTTTGATGTATTAATGGTAAAATTTCCTTTTTTGTCATTTTCCTGTCAGGAAGTTGTTTATTCAAGCAACTCGTGGATGTCATTACAGGAAAATAGGCAGGTTCAATAGTTCTACCATGATAATCAGAAACTAGGTAATCTGATTGAGATAAGGGTTCGCGCAATAGAAATATTTCGTTTTTGTTATTAATCTTATTTTTCTGCATGCACTGCATAATATTTTCTGCAAGAATATTCCCGCCAATACCGACTATTGATAATTGGTTATCAAATTTTGCAATTATTAAAAATGAACAAATAGTATCATTTACAATTAAAGGTATCCTGTATTCTTCTTTTGGCGTGATGTAGTCATCATTCTTTAGGATAGAATCTTTATAAAATGAATAGTCGAAATACAACGTTTGTATCGGATTACCTAATTTAATACTATCAAGGTCTTCAATCGAACTAAAACCATAATTTTCAACATTGTCTTTTTTTACCAGTTTCAAATACTTCTCTAATCCAATATTTGCAAATTTTAGGAGTGTATCACTTGTCATATCCGTATTTTGTGGATATACATACGTTATCCCAACACTCATAAAGAGTATGAATAACAATAGGGTTTTTTGTTTTCTTTTCATTTTTTTGATGTTTTATGTTTGTACTGTGTTTCATTGTATTGGCTCTAACGTTCAGCTATAAATACAGTAGCCGCTTCCACTATCGCCTGATAAAAGTACAAAATTTTC
>CAYSRH010000557.1:0-1569 GCA_964433245.1 uncultured Bacteroidales bacterium
TCAAATCAAATGCAACGAAGAGATCGGACTTTATAGACAAACACTAATTAGTGTCTGTCCATAAAGTCCGATCTCTTCGTTGGATTAAAAACCCTAAATCCTCATGTACATTAGTACACTGCGGTTTATGATTTTTAATCCGCCCCGACCTCGAACTTTCTGGCCGGGACACTTACTTTATGGATGGACACTAATTAATTATTTTTTTCCATTCAGATATTTTGACACAACCTTCATGAAGGAGTTTAATTCAATGGGCTTTGTAATGAAATCATTACAGCCTGCTTCAAGGCTTTTTTCTTCGCTGCTTTCGGAGTGATGAGCTGTCTGTGCAATAATGGGAACATTTTGATCCATTTCCCTTATTTTCTTTGTCGTCTCAAATCCGTCCATTTCCGGCATCATTATGTCCATCAGAATCAGATCAATATTGCTGCCTGATTTGATGATTTCAATGGCCTCTTTCCCACTTTCGGCACGTGTAATTTGAGCTTGTGTTGCACCAAGTACTGATACCAGCAGAAAATAGTTTTCTTCAACATCCTCAACAATAAGGATATGCTTGTCATTCCAGTCAAAGGATTCTTTTTCTGCCTTTGTTCCAATGTCTTTGGTAATTTTAAATCCGCAAACAAGTATATCGTCAACCTGTTCGTAGCTATCCCGCCAGGTATCATATTCTTCTTCAATTAGTTCCTTTTGTTCTGCTAATGAAAAGGGAGATATTTCCTGGAGATATTTTTTCAGATTCTTCTTTAAATACTTTCTGCCATTTTTTCCACCGAATTGGTCTGCAAAGCCATCGGTAAAAAGGTAGACAATATCGTCTTCCTGCAAATCAAGGGAGTTTTTAGAGAATGATAAATGCGCCTTTCTATGCATCCCGATAGGCATCTTGTCACCTTTTCGTTCAATAATTTGCCCCTCACGAATAACTAACAGCGGATTGTATGCTCCTGAAAATTGTAATGTGCGATTTTCAATGTCGATGACGATTAGTCCCAAATCTATTCCAATCCATGATGAGTCTTCATCTTCCTGGTGTAGCGATTGTTTGACTTTGTCGCGAAGCTGGTTCAGAATATCATCTGACTGTAAAGCGTCGATATGTTTGTTGGTTGATATTTTGTTAACGATTTCATTCAGAAAAGCAATGCCAAACATACTCATAAATGCCCCGGGCACACCATGTCCGGTACAGTCAGCAACGACAGCCACAATTTTATTCCCTTTTTGGGTCATCCAGTAAAAATCTCCACTAACAATATTTCGCGGGCGGTAAAAAATGAAATATTCAGGGAAAATTGAGTGAATTGATTTTGATGGTGGCAGTGAAGCGCCCTGAATACGTTTCGCATACGTAATACTGTCCTCAATGGCTTGTTTCTGACTGACAATTTTTAGATTTTGTTCATGCAGCAACTTATTTGTCTTCTTTCTCGCCCGTAGTAAATAAAAGAGAACAATGACAAAAAGAGCAATAAAAGCGAGTCCGCCGAGTAAAACTAACCTGATAAGCCGCTCGTGCTTTAGTTGGGCTTCTTTTTCTTTAATGGTCAATTCCTTGAT
>CAYSRH010000558.1:0-1569 GCA_964433245.1 uncultured Bacteroidales bacterium
AATCGTTGTATATTTTCTATCTGATTTTTGTCTAACAGATCGAATTCATAAACTGATCATTTAATTTAAGCATACTATGAGAACAAAAAATTACTTGTTAACTGGGTTGTTTGTCATTTTGTTTATTTTTCCGGGTAAACAGCTCTTTGCGCAAAAGAGGGATTCGGCCAATACGGGTCCTGTGCATGAGTATATGAAGGAAACCATCTTACCTTTCCTTCAAAGCGAGCAATCGGATTTATTTGCCGTTTTTACTGACAGGGAAACAGATCAGTTGAACAGGCTGAAAAGACAATTTAAATCCGTGTTGTTAAAGCAAAGGCGAAACCATCAGAAACCTGGCAGAAACAATACAACGGTGAGGCAGGATGAACCTGTGTCGATGGATGGAATTGTTCGCCGCACCAGCAGGATACTTGCATCCCACCGTGAGGAAGTGGGCACGCTCCTTGGAAACATCAGGTCGGAGAGTGGATCCTGGCGAGAGGATATCCGGGAAATGCTAAAAAGTAATATCGAAGGTGACAGCAGCCGGCGGATCAAAAGACCGCAGCTCCCCCGGAAATTCCATTTTGGAAACCCGGTGGCTTTTGTTCTTTGGGAAGGGAACAATCTGAGTCAATTGATGCATTACACCCGGGCAATC
Organism: uncultured Bacteroidales bacterium; assembly: GCA_964433245.1. Classification (GTDB taxonomy): domain Bacteria; phylum Bacteroidota; class Bacteroidia; order Bacteroidales; family JBBRXJ01; genus CAYSRH01. Next base: position 647 of record CAYSRH010000558.1, read on the forward strand.
CATCAATATCATACGCGAAAAATAAAGGCAACCGATGAATATAAGGCTTTTCAGAAAGAAGTTGCCCTCTATTTCAAAGAAAATATCCTTCCTGAAATGAAAGAAACCCATCAGGCATGGATTGATCTGCTTAGCGAGGATGAAAAAGCAACAATTTTTAAAGCCCGCATTTTAATGCAATCTGCCCGAAAGATTAAAATGCAACAAATAAAAGACAGCCATGCCCCGGGCAGGATAGCAGCAGCTCATGCCCTTCCTGCCGATAGGAAAGACAACCGGGAGCAACAAGCTAAACGCAATAAAAGAGCTGAAACGATGATGAAGAAGGCCCGCCGGATGGTTTTACCGGTTATCAAAAATCATCAGGACGAATTTGCCGTTTTGAGGGAAGAACTTGCTGAAAAACAAACCCTGTGGAAAGAAGAAATGAAAACCATTGTTCTGAATTATACATCAGATGAAGATTCAGCATTATTCAGACAGATGGCTCACAGGACCATCCTGCAAAAAACCCGGAATGTTTCAAATCCTGTTGCATTTTTACTTTGGGATCCCAACCGCAAACCGCTTGAAAAGCGTAACTTCAAACCATTCATTAAGGAACTGAATGCTTATGCCCTGCAAAACATCAAGCCTGTTTTGATGCCACTCAGAACTGAATTTGACAAGGTTCTGTCGGCCGAGGAAAAAGAAACGATTCAAAAGGCCTGGGCGCTAAAGCTTCGACAAATGAAGCTTATGAGACGCATCAAGGACGATAAGGAGGGAGCCAAGGCTGCATTGATGAAAAACAAGCGCATGATCCGTCAAAACAAACTTGCTATCCGGAAAATCATCCATAACCATAAAGATACACTGCAAGCCATCAGGGGAGGTCTCAAGGATCAGGTACCGTTATGGCGTTCAGGTATGCACGATATCTT
>CAYSRH010000559.1:0-1567 GCA_964433245.1 uncultured Bacteroidales bacterium
ACTCCGTTTAAGAAAGATAGTGAAGTGGATTTTCATTCCTTTGAAAATCTTCTGGAGTATGTTATAAAAGGAGGCGTTGATTATCTTGTTGTAATGGGAACAACCGCTGAGTCAGCTACTTTAAACAAAGACGAAAAAAAAGCTGTATTGCGTTTTGTCTTGGAGAAAACAGGAGGGAAAATACCTGTGGTATTAGGAATTGGTGGTAATAATACACAAGCTGTTGTGGAGGAAATTAACGAAACTCCATTTGACGGTATAAGTGCATTACTTTCTGTAGCACCATACTATAATAAACCAACACAAGCAGGATTGTTTTTGCATTATGAGATGGTTGCCAATGCTTCTCCGGTACCTGTTATCCTTTACAATGTTCCGGGGCGTACCGGTGTAAATATTGAGGCTTCAACAACACTTAAGCTTGCAATGCATCCTAATATAATGGCGGTTAAGGAAGCCTCAGGCGATTTGAATCAGATAACAGAGATATTGGCAAAAAAGCCTGAAGACTTTTATGTGTTATCCGGTGATGATGCCCTGGCTTTTTCAATTATTGCCCTCGGTGGAGATGGTGTCATATCTGTTATTGCCAATGCACTTCCGGAGTCTTACAGTACACTTATAAAACATGTGCTTTCAGGGAACTTAAAAGAAGCCCGAAGTTTGCAATATAAACTGGCTGAAATGATGGATGCGATCTTTGAAGAAGGAAATCCTGCCGGTGTTAAAGCAGCCCTCATGAATAAGGGGATTATTGAAAACCATGTAAGACTGCCTTTGGTTCCTTCTTCACCTGATCTGGATAAGAAAATTGCAAAATTATTAAACAAAATAGAACCTGCTTAAATAAATTTCAGGACGAGACACATCATACCAAAAAAGGGGCTACTTTTCTAAGCAGCCCCTTTTTTAATCAATTTTGTTTAAACAACTATGCCGGATGAATGCATTCTACGGGACAAACATCCGCACATGCTCCACAATCGGTACATTCTTCAGGGTCTATAACATAGATATCACCTTCAGAAATACAATCAACCGGACACTCATCTACACATGTTCCACATGCAGTACAGTCATCATTAATTACATATGCCATCTTTTCTTCTTTTTAGTTAAAAAATCAAATATTTTTTATTCCCAATAACAAAATTAACCTTTTTATTTTTTAAGACACAATCTTTTATGGAATAATTTCCAATAAAAGAAATCAATTGCCGGAAATTAATTGATATGTCATATAAGCAAGTGTCTCCATGGCTGTTTTGATTGCCTCTTCATCCGGATTGAATGCCGGATGATGTAGTGATTCTGTTTCCCCCCCGGGTTTATTTACCCCAAGCCTGAACATTGTTGCAGGATATTGCTGAGAGAAGAAGGCAAAATCTTCAGAGATCATTTCGGGCTTTATGTTTAATACATTATCAGCTCCGAGATAATCTTCCGCTATTTCTTTGCATTTGGATGTTGTTTCTTCATCATTTAACAAAAAAGGGTAGCCAATATCAATTCTTGCTTCACAATTTCCACCCATTGCTTTTGCTGTGTTGGTAGCTATCTGTTTGAT
>CAYSRH010000560.1:0-1564 GCA_964433245.1 uncultured Bacteroidales bacterium
AGGTATGGGATCATTGAATGTCGTAGAAATTGTAAGAACAAAGATATTGATTGGAGAAAAAGACTTGTAAGCCTTGATTTTTGCTCAACTTTTCATCAAGGAAAAGTTGAAATTAAAATTTTGATTTTCAATAGTTTATAAAAAACCATAAAATGAAAAATCTCTCTTCAATCCAAAAACAAAAATTCCTCAGCACCTCAGGTTTTGAGTACACCTCCAACGAATTAAAAGGAAGGTTTAAGACCCCATATCCATACAACAATCGGGAATGGGAGTTCTCGCCTTGGCATTTTTCATATATTATAGAGGAAGATACCGGAAATTTAATCTGTGAGCTTACGCATAGGATGACAAACAATAGAATCTATGGATGGGACAAATACGGGAATGACTTGCCGGATGAAATTCTGCATCGATATTTTACACCACATACGTATAGAAAAATAACATGAACGAATGGCAAAAAAAAATATTTGTGTTTGCCATACGATATGGCAATACCGGTAAGTATGGGATCACTGGCAAACCACCATTAATCCTTTGAACAGCAAGCTCTCCGAGCCTATTCTCTGAAAATAAATAACAGCTTCCCGATCGGATTTTTCGTTTGGATTGTGTATATTTGGGAAGTATAATAATCTGATACGAAAAAAAAGTAACTAAATTAAAATTAACAATAAAAAAAAACACGATCTATGAAAAAATTATCAACCACTGTTACATTTATATTTACAGTTTATTTATTTTACGGTTCATCAATTCTATTAGCACAGGATTTAGAAAAACGTCCGATAAAAAACATAAAAAACCCTTTAATTGAAGATCCGGGAATGTCAGATCCTCATATGTTAGTGATTAATGATACCTGTTATTTGTTTACCGGACATGATATTGGTTTTGGGATTTCTAATTGGGTAATGCCCGACTGGCGTATATATCGCTCCACAGATCTTCAGGATTGGGAACATGTTGGAACAATAAGACCAGAGGATAATTATATGGGAAAAGGGAATACAAATTGTTGGGCTGGAGATATAGTCGCCCGGAACGGAAAATATTATTGGTACTTCTCAAACAGGAAGGAAAGTACGGGGGTAATGGTGGCATCAAAACCAGAAGGACCTTACATTGATGCACTTGGTAAACCATTAGTTGATTCTTTTGACCCTTCCATTTTTGTGGACGATGACAATACCCCCTATATCATTTACGGTGAACATACCTACAAAATTGCCCGCTTAAAAGAATCAATGATTGAGCTCGATGAAGAACCTAAAGAAATTACAATAGACAGGACGACCTACTTTCCTGAAATGGATAAAAATTCTTTACATAAATATAATGGAGTTTACTATCTAAGTTGTTCAGGTTATTATGCTACATCAAAAAATATTTATGGACCTTATGAAACTAAAGGTGTTGTTGGTAAAGGTTTTGGTTTGGATACTGATTATGGTCACGGAGATTTTTTTGTTTGGAAAGATGACTGGTATCATACATGGTGTAGGTATCGAAACAGATCCATAGATAGAATTAGAGATTGTTTTATAGCTCCAATCTATTA
>CAYSRH010000561.1:0-1562 GCA_964433245.1 uncultured Bacteroidales bacterium
TAAATTTTTTCTCTTTTGTCGGAATTTGGTTGGGATCGCCGTCCCACTCCATATATCGTTTTTCAAAAAAATTCGCTTTCTGAACGAAAGGGGTTTTGATTTTCAACCCAGGCTCGGTAACTGCTTCACCGACTGGTTTGCCGAACTGAGTTATCACAACCTGTTGTGTTTCACTTACAACGTAAATACTCTGAGATAATACTATAATGCCACTAATTATAATTGCTATAATAAGTATTATTTTATTTTTTTTATTCATTGTCGATCTATTAATAAATTTTTATTATGCTGTTTAATTCAGTTCCTTTTTAAGCAAAGGAATCATGTTGTTTCCATCTTCTGAAGTGATGATTTTGTCTCCGAGTTTGGGCAGCACATCCTGTAGTGTTTCAAGATAGATTCTTTTTTTAGTTACTTCTGGCGCTCTGATATACTCGGCGTAGAGTGCGTTAAATCTAGCCACTTCTCCCTTTGCCTTGTTTACGCGCTCGACAGCGTATCCCTTGGCTTTCTGGATGGTTTCCTGTGCCTGGCCACTGGCCCTGGGAATGACCTTGTTGTATTCCGATTTGGCCTCATTAATAAGGGTTTCTCTTTCCTGCTGGGCTTCGTTTACGGCATTAAAAGCCTGTTTTACCGACTCGGGAGGGTTGATGTCCTGGAGGACTACCTGGGCGATTTCAACTCCCAGTGAATATTCCCTGGCCGTCTTCTGTAACAGGACTTTTACTTCGCTGGCAATTTCCGCCCTTCCAACGGTTAAAACTTCGTTAACAGTCCGGTCGCCGACAATCTGACGTGTTACAGCTTCGGAAAGATCGCGCAAGGTATTGTCGGGACTGCGTACCTTGAACAGATAATTGTAGGGATTGCTTACACGGTATTGTACCACCCACTGTACATTGGCAAGGTTTAAATCACCTGTCAGCATGATTGCTTCATCTTCTGTAACAGAACCCGTGCGACTGTATTGGGTCCTGATCCCGGCCTGCTCTGTACGAAAACCAAATTCCTGCTTTTTTTGCCTTTCCACAGGCACTTTGTAAACCTTTTCCACAAAGGGTATTTTCATTTTCAAACCCGGCACAACCGTCCGAACATGTTTTCCAAAACGGGTTACCACACCCTCTTCTTCCGTATCGATCTGGAAGAAAGATCCAATACCAACAATTAAAAGCGCAATTAAAAAAATGGCTGTTTTGTAATACTTTTTTAGGTATTGTTGTATTCTATCTACATTTAACTCCTGATCATCCATATATCCTTTTTTTTTATTGTTTAATAATTTGCAAATATACTATTAATAAAATAGTTGACAATGAATTTATATTATCTTTTTAATATTTCGAAAAGAGTGTGGAAAAAATCTCATTTTCATTTTGTCGCTCGTTTTTTGCAGGCTTGCTGGCAAGGTACGGTCGTATCCACTGTAAGGGTTTTGAAGCAGTATGTTTTTTGAATGCACGATGTTTCCAGTATCCGTCATCTTATCTTAAAAATTCATCAGCCATTATTGTGGCTAACGCCATGTTGTGCGTTCGTTATTTTTCATTTACCTTCAG
>CAYSRH010000562.1:0-1560 GCA_964433245.1 uncultured Bacteroidales bacterium
GGGCATTTCAAATTTAATCAGTAATGTCCGACTAAATTCCAACAGGTCACCGCTACGCGGTTATGTTATCTATTTCTGTAATGATTTGACTATCAAGCATATATACAAAATAATGTTTTTTTACCGGACACTAGTGAAATATAATATTAAATACGTTACAAAAAGAAAAAAAGTTACAGTACAAAAAATTTAATATCACGAAAAAAGCTGATAATTAAGAACAATGTATAGTTTACAAGTTTTTAAATGATCTATTAAAGGCAATCATTTTTAATGCTGTTATGGCTGCTTCATCACCTTTATTTCCATGTTTCCCTCCTGATCTTTCTATTGCCTGCTGCTGATCATTGGTTGTTAACACACCAAAAACAAACGGTATTGGGTAATTTACATTCAAATCTGTAATTCCTTTGGTTACAGACGTACAAACATAATCGAAGTGAGGTGTTTCTCCTTTAATAACGCAGCCTAAAACAATAACAGCATCAAATGAGCCATGCTCAGCCATGCATTTTGCACCATATGTTAATTCAACAGTTCCCGGAACCGTTTTTATTACAATATCTTCTTTTTTTACTCCATATTTTTGAAGTTGATGAAAAGTTCCTTCACATAAAGCGGCAGTTATTTTCTCATTCCATTCAGCTACAACAACACCAATTTTACAATCAACTCCTGATGGAACTGATGCCGGATCATGTGTGCTAAGATTTTTTAAGGAAGTAGCCATACCATAAAAAAATTACAGGCTCAGCAACATCTCTAACCTCGCGATAGCCTTTTCTACCTGTCCAGCCTGATTTGAATTAGGGTATTCAATAGTTATTCTTTTGTAAAGTTCCAGGGCTGCATTGAGATTTTCCAATGTCTCTTCAACCAAAGCCGCTTTGTACAGAAAAAGAGGTGTTGTATAATCATTACTTTTATATCGGTAAGCTTTTTCATAAGCAGAAGATGCTTTCTTATAATCTTCCAGTTCAACATAGGCATCTCCCAAAGCCCCCATAGCAAGTGGACCGAGAATATGGTCATCCGAAGAATAATCGCTTAGATAATCAATTGCATTTTCATATTCAGCAAGATGCAGATAACATAATCCTGCATATAAGCCTGCCAGATCAGCAGATTTGGTTATTTTATATTCAGAAACAACATCAAGAAACCCGAGGTTATTTCCATCGCCATACAAAGCAAGATTGAAGGAGTCTCTTTCAAAATATTGTTCAGCAACATACATCTGATTCGCAGCTTCTTTTTCTTTTGGTTTAATATAAAAATTTCTGACAGCAAGAAATAGCAGAACAATCACAACAACTGCCCCAACGATGATCATAATGCTTTTTTGATTGTCCTCAATATATTGTTCGGTTTTGGTCAACGCCACCTCAATATCTTCAATTCTATCTGTTTGTCCTTTTTTCTTAGCCATGATTTTCTCTTATTCGTTTAAATCACTAATGAATGTTTGCAAATGTAATGTTTTTCGTATTTTTAACAAATATAATGTGTATAATTTTAATACGAAATATTAATTTCGAGGTCAATAAAAATAAAACCGAA
>CAYSRH010000563.1:0-1559 GCA_964433245.1 uncultured Bacteroidales bacterium
ACATCCCCACCACCTTTTTCGTTACAACATCTTCATCCTTCTGTAAGCGGAGCAGATACACGCCCGGAATTTCAATTTTATGGGTGAGCGTATAAGTTCCGGCTTCTTTTATTCCGGTGTCAATGATGCTTACCTGTTTTCCATACATATCATAAAGTGTAAGGAGAACTTGTCCCGGGGTGTTTATTGTGTATTCAATGTTTAGTGCTTTTTTGAACGGATTGGGATATGTTTTCAGATTCGTGATACTTCCCGTTAAAACATTGATGGAAACATTTTCCTCTCGCAGGCGGTTGTCTTCGATGTTGGATATAGACTGACTGAAGGGACCGGTGCTGGCTTTTAATAATCCGGCAGGATCACAGATGACATCCCTGACACCGATAACCCTGTAAAACATTTTTCCGCTGGCTGCCTGTACGTCATTGTTTCCGGATACCGAATCGATTACCTGTAATGCCGTGGAGTCGGATCCGCGAAGAATATAATATTTGTGAAATATAATTTCAGAACCGTCTATCTCATAACGCTTCCAGGTAAGGTTAATACCACCAAAGGCTCCGTTGTATTGCAGGAAGAGTGTTTTGTGGTAAGGGGTCTGTTCCAGTTTGGACTCGTTTTCGCAGGTGTCAATCACGCTGATCTTGTAAATATGCTGATAATTCTCCGGTTTTGATGTTAGGTCAACAAATGTAGTGACGCTGTCATACGGCACATAGCCGATTGAGTCAAATACGCCGGCAGTAGAGCTTTCCCTGTAAACGATATAACCTGCTGTTCCTTTGTTGGGGGTTTTTTCCCACACCACCATGTTTTTTCCTGTTTCAAGATCAATGGTTACCATGCAAATTTCTTCGTTTTCGTATGGATACTGCACATCAATATAAACAGAATCATTTCCATTACTGATATTATTAGTTACCGAGACCGAATAATACTTCCCTGAATCAGCGACAATACTTTGGGTTGTTTCACCTGTGGACCAGAGATAAGTCACATATCCTTTTTCAGTTGTTAAACTAACAGACTGACCGTTACAGAATTCTGTTGGCCCATCGGCTTTAATTTTTACATCTATGGCAGCCGGTTCTGTGACAACCAAACTTTCTTTGATCACCTCGCAGCCATTTTTGTCGGTAACTGTTACCGAATAGCTTCCTGCTCCCAGCATAGCCTGATCCTCGTTATTCGTTCCGTTGCTCCAAAGATACGTATATGGTGCAGTTCCGTTTGTTACAGTAAGGTCAATCACACCGTCTTTCCCATCCCTTACAGTGGCATCATAAACTGTTTCGCTTACTGTCATTGGAGCAGCATTGGGAATCGTGTATGACTTAGTAAGCTGGCATCCCCACTGATCAGTAATTTTAACGGAATGATTTCCTACATTTCTTGCACCGCTGTAGCTGGATGTATCACCCCAGCCCAGTTCCCATTCGTAATAATATGGAGACCTGTTTCCACCAAAAGGCACGGCGATAGCATAACCATCTACTCCATTTTCGCATGACGGAGAATGTGTATGTATTATTGCCTGTAAATCAGTTGCAGGTTCTTTT
>CAYSRH010000564.1:0-1548 GCA_964433245.1 uncultured Bacteroidales bacterium
GGCAGGCCTTTTCTTTAAAAAATGCAATATTTTGTGATTTTGGTCTTTCAATTGGTAGCCCAATCGCTCTGTCCCAAATCAGCGAAGCTAAAACACCAAGAGCCCTTGAAACACCAAAAAGAACTGTGTAAAAAGCGTATTCCTTAATACCATAATGTTGAAGTAAGGAGCCGGAGATTGCATCAACATTTGGCCAGGGGTTTTTTATTTTCGCAATAGAACCTAATATCGGTGGTACTACTTCATAAAGATTGTTTACAACATTAAAGAAAGGATCGTCAGGGAAATATTTAAGTGCAAATTCCCGCTGAACAACGAATCGGGGATCCGGAGCCCTGAGAACTGCATGTCCATAGCCCGGAACGACCTTGCCCGACTGCAATGTATCTTCAACATACTTTTTTAATTGGTCCTTGGTTGGTTCCTGTGTACCCAGATCGTCAAGCATTGCTTGTATCCATTTGACGACCTCCTGATTAGCCAGACCATGAAGTGGACCTGCCAGTCCGTTCATGCCTGCAGACAGAGCCAGATATGGACTGCTCAGAGCTGAACCTACAAGATGGGTTGTATGGGCTGATACATTTCCTCCTTCGTGGTCTGAGTGAATTGTTAAATACAAACGGAAAAGGCGCTGTACTTCTTCATTACCATAACCCATCATATGAGCGAAATTTCCGCCCCAATCCAAATGTGGATTCCATTCAATATGATCATCGTTATGATAAATTCGTCTGTAAATATAGGCTGCTATCCTGGGAAGTCTGGCAATAAGGTCCATAACACCTTCATAGGTGGCATCCCAGTAATCTTTTTTGTGCATTCCTTTTTCATATGCCTGCCTGAACCTTGAATCAGTTGACATGGCAAGAATAGCGGCGCTGAACTGGGTCATTGGATGAGTGTTCTTTGGGAAGGCATTTATAACATCGAATACATGCAAAGGGACATGTGAGCGGAACGACCATTCAGAACTTAAGTCTTTAACATCTTGTTCTGTTGGTAATTCTCCTATAAGCATCAAATAAAATAATCCCTCCGGAAGTGGCTCATCATCTGGTTTAAGAATGGGTAGTTTTTCCTTCAGGTCCGGAATTGAATAACCTTTAAAACTGATTCCTTTTACCGGATCGAGTTTTGAGGTAAGTGTTAAAAGGCTAACAACACCTTTCATACCAGAGAGCACTTTTTCAATTGTAACAGTACCTATCTCAACATCACCATGTTCTTTGCGAAGATTTTTTACTGTTTCCTGTACCAATTGTGCTTTTTCGAAAAATTTTTTCTTGAGTGATTCCATAATGATATTTGTTTAAAATTCCGAGTAATATAAAAAAAATAATCTATCTTAGAATATGTTAATAAACATTAATTTTGACTGCGTTAAACAAAAAAGGGCTGTCTTTTTGACAACCCTCTTAGTTTATTGATAAATTTTTCAATTAGTGTCCATCCATAATATCAAGTGTTTGTTCTATAAAGTTCGAGGTCAAGGCACATTTGATTTGAAAATCAAGGAGTTTACTGTTGTAAATGACTGTTTTTAAA
>CAYSRH010000565.1:0-1546 GCA_964433245.1 uncultured Bacteroidales bacterium
GTGATGTATATCTTGCCTTCTATTTACGATCAGTCCTGCTTATTGGATTACTTTTTGGATTGTCGGACAAGTGGAGTCTGACACAAGAGTGGCGATTGTTCCTTGTTACCGGACTGCTTGGTGGTTTTACTACATTTTCAGCTTTTTCAATAGAAACAGTCAATTTGCTTCAGGACGGTCAACTTGGACATGCAACAGCTTACGTCACTGCAAGCGTAGTGCTTGGTGTACTTGCTGCTTTCATTGGCATGGCAATTACGAGACTCTTTTAGGGTTTGTAGATTAACTGAACTTTGACTTCACTCCGGCAGGGACCTTCTGTCTGTGCATTTCCTGAACCAATTGTTGTTTGTTCCGGATAAAAAGTATAGCCATACTTCATTCCGGTCTGCAGCTTATCTGTTGCCTTCCATTTAACGAGGAAAAAAGTTCTTGATCCTTCACCATGAAAAGCAGGAACGGCATATTCGTAAAGCAGGTCAGGCTCGTATGCATATACCCTGGAATCATAGTTTTCCGTGCGAAAAAAAGCGATTCTAAACGTATATTGGAGTGGCAGGTTGCTACAGGTATATCGAAAATCCTGAAACAACAATGTCCCCTGGCTGATGTCTTCTCCTGCGAGTACCCGTACAGTTTCCACACGGCTTTGAAATCGCCAGTTTTTATATGGATGCACAAGCAAATTCGCTCTGAATTTTTGACGTTTATAATCATCCCATGCTGACATTTGATCCCTTATTACTGTTTCCATCTTTGCTTTTTCAGAAATACGGACATACGCTTCCCATCGTCTTTGCTTTCTATGTAATTGAAGGAAATTATCAGTTCCATACGAAGGAGTTTTAACAGTATAACGTAACCAGGGATATTGGAAAATATCGGTGTAAGCAGAAAGAGAAAATCCGGATTGAAAATCTATTTTTGTTCCGAGAAATATACCTTTTTCATTTCTGATATCAGATTCCGAAAATCCGGATGCATAAGATGCATAGTAATTCCTGCTATAATTACGGTAGTTGCAGGAAATTCCGATTGCATCAGAAAGTTTTGCCAACAAACCGATATTGATTGCATAACTTTCTTTATTGGCTGCTACTTCCTGGTATAGGGAAATTACCCGAAAATTCCATTTTGAAAATATACTTATCAAACCACTTTTTGTGCCACGAAAACGGTATGTATTGTACATGTGATCAGAAGAACTGAGCGGGCGGGAAAATCCATGATGGACATACAACAAGCCAACCGAATAAAACTGTCCAATATAATTCACCGAAGATCCCATCAATTGTTCCGTATAGGTTTTTCTTTTTTCAATTTCATTTGATGTCCGGTGGTAACCTGTTTCGTAGAAAGAGGTGATTTCTCCTTTTTCATTCAGGTTTGCATCTTTGTCGGCATACGAGGCAAATACATCCCAGTAAAGCGAAGATGTCAGGCGAATTCTGAAAGCCACACCCTGCAAATAATTCGCCTCATTAAGCGAACTATATCCCCTGATACTTTGTGAAACCGGTCCTGTATGAAACACATCTGAAGATTT
>CAYSRH010000566.1:0-1544 GCA_964433245.1 uncultured Bacteroidales bacterium
ATACGATATCGTTTCACGTGACTGGAGTTCAGACGTGTGCTCTTCCGATCTACTTATGGCCTACACTCTAGGCCATTCAATTGTAATTAAAGATCTCACCAAAGAAGGATACGGAAAGGATTAATTATGACCCGGCAACGTAACGTGCACCTGATAGTCTTATTTTTTGCAACTGTTTTATGCGCAAAACCACTCGAGCCCTTTGAGGATTACCTTGTTATTCTTGTCCACGGTATTCACAAAAATCACAAAAGTGAAGAAATAGAGATAAAATGTAAATCTGATGCCGACTGTGAGAAACGCAGGAATGAAATAATAGCCCGAATTCGGGAAGAAACAGGGCAAGATGGTGATTTTGACGTTGACATTGAAAGGTATCTCGCAGTTGTACCTCGTTACGGGAATGTGACGAATCCTGGTAAAAAGACCTTATAAGTCCCATAGCCGCCGTGCCAATGTGATAAAGGAGTTGAAAATCAAAGCGTCAGGTTAAAATTGTGTCAAGGTGCTACGTACCATGAACGGCCGAAGGCCGGAGATCCCCCTTAAAAAGGGGGACGCGAAGCGGGGGGATCACAACCAAGAAAGTGTGTTGTGCAGGATTTCGGCCGAAAGACAAGCAGAACGTAATAGTTATTTCGTGACGGGCCCTTAGCAGGAGCGGAAATAGATACGCTCCCCAAACCCGGATTCAGGGTGCAGAAGAAAAACATGGCCCGAAAATACCAGAGTACGATTATTTTCACAAAAAACATTGTACCGCTCGAAACTATAGACTATACTACGAGGTCCACGCTTTCGAACCCATAACACCAAATCCCATCATGGAAGCGAAACAAAAAATCTGGAGGATAAAATGGAAAGAAAAGCCTGGTCCGTTATCCAAATGTTCCTTAGCGGAGTTGTTGTAACTCTTATAACCGGATGCGGCTGCAGCGGTATTGAATCCGAAGAATCATGGTATGAAGCGATCACTTTTCTCGGTGACGGTGAACATTATGCTGTAGTTGAAGGATATAAACGTTCTACTTCTGGTACTTCTTTAAGCGAGTATAATGGTGAAACATTAGAAGAGTATCAGACTATGTATATTAAAAATGCTCGAACCGGATCGAGTAAAGAAATCTATTCCAGTTCCGACTTGAAAGATCTTCATCAGTTTCTTCCAAACTTACAGGATACAACAATTGCTTTTAATGTAGGTGATGATTTACTGGTCTATAAATATAACGGTAAAAAAGTAGGAACTTTTCCATACCTTCATTATGGTTTTGGATGGGTTGAATCGTATAAGAAAATAGCCACTCTCCGTCATGATATGATTTATATATTTGATATATTCTCCGGTGAATATGAAATTTTCGATACCTCCCAATATTGCGATGCCCAGCCTTGGGGAATAATTTACGCTTGGGGGGGGGGGTATGTATATAGAAATGGGGAAAAACAAAAATTTACAGCACCCTGGAACTTTCCGCTTTGGATAAGTCCAAATAAGATGTTTGGGGCCACAGTAGAAACATGGCCAATGTATATAGGAACCT
>CAYSRH010000567.1:0-1543 GCA_964433245.1 uncultured Bacteroidales bacterium
CATACTGCTTACATACAACCTGGCCAAAAATCTCGAAGCAGACATAGGAGATACGTCCGGCCAGTGAAGGACCTGCCAGTTTTCCAATGTTGACAATGCTGGAATTTAATGCAATAGCATTGCTTAGGTCTTTTTTCCTTTTGATCATTTGAGGCACAAAGGCTTGTCTTACGGGGACATCGAAAGCATGTATGCAGCCAAGTAGGGTGCCCAGCAGAATGATGATCCATATTTCCAATGTGCCTGTTCTGGCCAGAATGAAAAGCAGTAGGGCTTGTAGCATAGCCATGCCTTGAAGTATCATGAGGGCTCGCTGTTTGTTCCAACGATCGGCATATACTCCGGCAAGTGGCGTGAGCAGGAATATGGGGATTTGACTTGCAAAGCTAACCGTGCCCAATAGAATAACGGAACCTGTTGTTTCATAAACCAACCAGGGTAAAGCAATTCTTTGCATCCAGGATCCGACAAGCGAAACGCTCTGACCCGCAAAAAATAAGCGGTAATTTCGGTATTGTAAGGAACGAAAGGTTGATTGCAGGGCTTTTCCCCGTATTTTTTTCGCATTGCTTTGATGCTTGTTCATAGTTGCACGCGTAACTTATTTTTCTGTTGCAAAGTTATCATTTCTTTATTCCTCTTGTGTTAATCCATTGTTTGCTTTTTATTAATAAGAGGTATTTGTAAGTTCTTGACGAATTAAGATTTTAACGTTTTATTAATTTTTTTGTAACCTTTTTGTATCTTTCATTAGTTATATTTATTACGTGTAATGGGTATAATATTTTAAACCATCAGGTTTATGTTTGATTCGCAGTTAACTATTCAGAACAGGGTGCTTGATGAGGAAACGTTGCACGTGATTGCAGAAATTGCCTTTCAGTATTCGCTAAGTCGCCACGAAAAACCTTTTTTTATTGCTGTTTGCGGTGGTACCAGTACATGCAAAACCAGCCAGGTTGCCAGTCGCTTACAAACCCTCTTTGGTGAAACAGAATGTGAGTTGGTTGAATTGGATAATTTCCAAAAGGGAAGAGAGTCCAAGCACCTCTTTACAAGTCCGCATGGGCATGATAATCCGGATTATTTTGAGGTGGATGAGGCTTCCCTTTCCTTGTCTGTGTTAGCCGAAGGAAAAGAAGTAAGCATTCCTGTGTATGATTACCTGCAGGGGATTCCGGTCGGAGTGAGGCAGGTAAAACCCAAACCCATTGTAATCTACGAGGGGCTTTTTGCCGCAACACGCGGTCTAGCTGATCTGGCTGATTTAATTGTGTACGTAGAAAGCCCATGTTATGCACGCATGTTACGCAGGTTATTCAGGAACCAATTTGAACGTTATAGTATAGATCCCAGTATTACACTAAAAGGTTTTTTTTCAACGCTGCGTGGTCATCAGGAATGGATTGTTCCACAGAAAGAAAAGGCTTTTTTTACTATAAAAACTGATTATTACTTTGAAGATAGTTTGCAATGTTTTCCTTTGCAGCCCCTGTTTTCTGAATTGATAATATCTGCATATGCCTTGTGTTTTCATCTTGAC
>CAYSRH010000568.1:0-1541 GCA_964433245.1 uncultured Bacteroidales bacterium
GAACTGATGAGGAGGTTGGCCCTACTGTTCTGAAGCTTGATAAGGAAGGCAATATTTTATGGTCAAGACTAATCAATGAAATTTCAAACATGGGTCCCCAGGTTTATGTACGTAAAACACTCGATGGTTATTTTGTTGCTTCAGAAACCGATAGACCAATGAATAATTATCATGGGGAGATTGATATTGTAATTTCAAAATTGGATTTTAATGGCAATATCCTTTGGTCTCGTTGCTGGGGAGGAAGTGAGGATGATCGTCTCGGAGATATGATTGTAACACTGGATGGAGGCCTTGCTTTCATTGGAAGTTCAAGTTCTACAGACGGAGATAAGCACTGGCAAGTGGGAGGTATTGATGCCTGGATTGTTCGTTTGGATTCTATGGGGAATAAAGTTTTTCAGAAAACTTATGGAGGAACGGAAAAAGACTACGGAAAAGGGATCATCCAGAATTATGATAGCACTTTTACTATTGTTGGAACTACTAATTCTGATGATGGAGATATCAATGGTAATAATGGAGGATATGATTTCTTTATGATGAGACTAACGCATGAAAAAGGAGACACTATATGGTCACATTCTTATGGAGGAGAAGCTAAAGAAGGAATGGTTTCTTATTTGAATCGTACGGATGATGGAGGATTTGTTTTTGCAGGAGAGAGTTCGTCCGAAAATTTTGGAGACGGAAATAAGGGACAATCAGATATTGTTGTTGTAAAGACAGATCAAAACGGAGTTCTTCAATGGGACAGGACATTTGGAAGCTCTGACTATGATGGTGGAATCTTGGCATTCCCAATCAATGAGAATGAATATTACCTAACTGCTTATTCTCATACGGAATATGCTGATGGAGATATTGAAGAAGGGTTTAGGTATGGTGCTGGGATACACATGCTATTGGACTCCGCTGGCGGAATAAAGCATCAATTTGCAGATGGATCTGATTTATTCCAATATAGCAGGGAGGTTATTCCTGTAGGAGTCAATGAGTATGTAGCTGTAGGTGCTATTAAATATGATATAATATCGGGGGCGGGAAAAAGTATACGGATGACAAATTTTTGCTTTGGTCATAAAACTTCGATTTTCGACACCATTTGTCAGGGTAGTGAATACGTACTTAATGAGACATCATATACTTCTACGGGGATATATTATGATACATTATTATGTGAGACATCTTGTGATAGTGTATTGGCACTACACCTAACTGTATTAGACCGACCGCTTACGCAATTAAACAGGTCTGTTTGTCCGGGGGAAAGCATTGATTTTAAAGGCGAAACGATTACCGAGACAGGTGTTTATCGAGATACTTTAGTTGCAAATAATGGTTGTGACAGCATTGTTTTGTTAGATTTTTCAGTCATGGAAAGCTATGAGATCTTTATTGACACGACTCTTTGCAGTAACACCCCTTTCTATATAGGCCAGGAAGCTTTTAATACCACAGGTAATTATACGCGGACTCTTTCAACATATGGTGGTTGTGATAGTATAATTCACCTGAATTTAACGGCAAAAGAAAGTTTT
>CAYSRH010000569.1:0-1539 GCA_964433245.1 uncultured Bacteroidales bacterium
GGCTGCCCCTGCCATGAGAAGACCGTAGTCTGTTTGAAATTCCCCCATGGACATCTTGGCAATACCCACAGGTAATGTGTTCATTATCTGGTCTTTCACCATAATGAGCTGCCAAAGGTAATCGTTCCAGGTCCTTACAAAGTATATGATTCCCACCGTTCCGAAGGCAGGAATACTTAATGGTACAATAATTGTTAAAAATATCCTTAATTCATTGGCACCGTCGACCTTTGCGGATTGAATGAGCTCATTTGGGATAGCAACCATAAACTGCCTCATAAGAAAGAGGCCGAAGGGCCAGGCAACCTGGGGAAGAAACATACCGGCATAGGTGTTGTGGAGGTTGTAGTTGTTCATCATTACATAAAGCGGAACAAGCATTACCTGTCGCGGAAGCATCATCGCGATAAGGAGGATCCAAAATATAATTTCTCTGCCTGGAAATTTTCGTTTTGCAAAGGAGTATCCCGCCAATGATCCTACAATAAGAGTGAGAAAGGTTGCTGCTCCGGCAACCGCTACACTGTTGACAAACCAGCGGGCCGCGGGAAAGGCCGAAAACATTCGTATAAAATTGTCAAAGGTAAGGTTTGTCGGTAAAAACGAAGGAGGAACCTGAGTAGCCATGGTTCCCGGCTGGAAAGCTCCCTTCATTAGCCAGTACAGTGGAAATAAAAATATAAATGCCAAAACAAATATTAAAAATATTGATATGAAATAAATGATTTTTTCTTTTGTATTTCCGTAGGCAAATTCTTGAGACTCTAAAAAAATCTTCATTTTGCAACTCCTCTATTAATCTAAGTCTCTTCCGGCAAATAGTTTCTGTAAAATCGAAATAATCATAACAAGGAATAATAAGATTACCCCCATAGCAGAGGCTCTTCCAAATTCTAAAAACCGAAATGCCGTTTTGTATAAACTATAGATTACCGTCTCCGTTTGTCTTGCCGGACCACCATCTGTTAATAGCTGTATTACTACAAACACCATAAAAATAAATATGGTCTGTGTTACTGCAATAAAAAATGTTACTGGTTTTAGGAGTGGGAAAACAATTTTCCAAGTAATTGTACGCTTTTTTGCACCATCTATTCTCGCCGCCTCTAATAATTGTTTCGGGATACTGCCCATGGCAGCAATATAGATTATAAAAGGCAATCCAAAAACAAAAGTAAACACAACAAATATGAGATAGAAGAGAGTGTTTTTCGATGATAACCACATAACAGGCTCAGCGCCAAAAAAAGCGAGGATATAATTAAGCAAACCGTAATTTGGATCAAATATCCATAACCACACCATACCAATCACCACTCCACTCGCCACAACAGGTATGTAAAAAGCTGCGCGAAAGAAAACCCTGAATCCCGATTTCAATGGCGTGACTTGGAGAGAAACAAGAAAGGTGAGAAGTATTACCACAGGCACTAGGATAATTACAAAAGTGATTGTGTTCTGCAATGCATTTATAAAATAGGGATCAGTGAGGAGATCAGTATAATTTTCAAATCCAATCCACTTCCACCTGACCAAACT
>CAYSRH010000570.1:0-1534 GCA_964433245.1 uncultured Bacteroidales bacterium
CCGGAATCCAAATCACCAAAAATTCTGGTTTCAAGTGAACCTGTATGGGTTGCCACATTAGTATATAAAGTCTGAGAAAGCAACACTTTCATATCTGCTCCTTCCCAATCAGTAATCCAATTTTTAAGAAAAAGCATTTGCCTGTCACCTAACATTTTTAAACCAGGTCGATCAAGCACAGACGGGTTTTCTAATTTATTCTTTAACATGTCTTTCCTTCCATTCCAAAAGGCAACAGATTGTGGCCCAGTTTTAAAAACACGATCATTAACAATTGCAAAACTAATACGTCCATAATTCAAACTCGTGTACCAAACGCTAATTCCCTGTTTTATAGGTGTTGGATCATACGGATCAGGTAAATGTCCACATTGTGTGCGATTTACAACATTTATCATCCCGGGGGTTTGTATAAAACCCGGACTATCAGATGTGGATTGGCCTTCAGGCATTGCTTCACCTCCCTCTCCCCAAAGATTACCCTGAAATACTTCATGATCGTCCGGAGTGATAATAGTGGGACAATCGCGCATTAAATCACCAAATGCCCAACCAAACAGATAATATTTACCAAGATAGTTTAAAATTGCCACATCTTCTGGTTCTCTTTTTATGTTGTATCCCCCGTTTGGTTCATAAACCTGGTCTCCTGAAAAATAGAGTAGATCAGGATCAAGTGATTTTACAATTTTTACTAGCGGAGTATAAGGGTACGCAGAAGTATACTGGCATGTAAAGGCACCAAGTTTCAAAGGCTTATTAACTGGATTCTTTTTAACAGAACCGTAGTAAAAATTAATTGTTTCAGTATTATCTTTACTTTTCTCAACATACTTAACTCTGTATTCCGTATCTTTTTTGGAATCCCAGTTTTCAATTTTAAAAACGACTGTTCGGGAATCGGGTTCCAATTGTTTGGTCAATGCTGTTTTCCAATTATTGTTTTTTTTGAATTGCAAGCTTACACTTTGATTATCATCAGCGCCCAAAGGTGGCAAGAAGGTCATAAGTTTTAAAGTCTCTTTACTTAAGGTATATTGAGTGAAAAGTATAGGTCCAAAAACATTTTCAGGATTATAAGCAACTTTTGAACCCGATAATTTAAAATTACGAAAACTAAAATTTGCGTTCCCATCTTTATGATCATCGTCCTGTATCATATTGGTGGCAAAAGAAATGATACCTCTAACTCCATCAGTGTTGGTTTTAAGTTCAACCTTGTTGTTGCCAGAGGTTTCTTTAATTTCCAGCAATATATTATTATCGTTTCCTTTAACTGTGATTATAAAATCTTTAAAATTAAAGTTTTGCGGCAATGCAGTTTGTTTTTTACCTAAAAATGCATATCCTTTGAGGCTGATGCCTGCCTTAATGCCGTTACCAAAAAAACATGCAGCACGTACATCAGGGTCTTCATCATCGAAAGCCCCTACAATTAAACCAGCCGATCCTTTCCTGTTTCCCTCTTTTGATAAACTTACTTTTACAGACGTTTCAAAGTTCCCTGGTTCAGCCGATAATGTATGGGTAAGCA
>CAYSRH010000571.1:0-1530 GCA_964433245.1 uncultured Bacteroidales bacterium
AGTCACTACTGATTTGAATATATCTGAAGTTGCCTATTCTGTTGGTTTTGGTGATCCTGCCTTTTTCTCAAGAATTTTTCGAGAAGAGTTTGGTGAATCACCAACGGAAGCGCGGAAACACCTCTGAATACAGATATGTAACATAGCCGCAAGGGGTTGAAACATACGTGCAATAGCCTTACTCTCCTATCTCATAACTTGCATATAGTGTTCGATGTATATATTATTTGTTAATAACCCTAGCACCTATTATGAAATTCCCCTCAGAACTTGAATCCGTTATCAGAGTTGCTTTCGCGGGTACAGAGATCGAAGTTGATAAGAACCTGAAATCCCATATTATACAATTCTTTCCTGATTTAGCTTATCAAGGGTCAGCAAGGTCTTCCAGTGCTGCTCAGCAAATGGTCCATAAGGTTACTCCTGATATCATCTTCTTTGACTTGAAGCTTTGGAAGGAGTTCAAATGCACTACCAATCAACATTTATGTATGCCGGAGTTTGAAGCAATTGTTTTGTTTGACTCTGAAGTTGACTTTATGGAAATCATTCAAAATTCGGTAACAGCTTATTTGATAAAACCGATCGAGTCTGAGTCTTTAAGCTTAATCATTCAGCAAGCCCTTCAAAAAGTCCGGGAAAGACGAGAACTTCAACAAAGCAGGCGGTTTATCAAGAGAATCATTCAAAAAAGACTACAGGAAGTTCCAATAGGAATTCCGACAATAGAAGGGTATGAATTTATCGAGGTCAAAGAGATTTTTGGTTGTGAGGCACTGAGGAAGCATACCAGAATTTTCACCTATGAAGATACGGATATCATCAGTGCCTATAATTTAGGAGCTTTCAAAAGCTTGCTGGAGCCTTATGGCTTTTTCTCTCCTCATCGTTCCTATTTGGTCAATCTTAAGCATATAAAAAAGTATCTCAGGGAAGGAACCATTATTTTAGCTGATGGCACTAGCATACCTGTTGCCAAACGGTTGAAAAAAGAATTCCTGGGGCTTATAGATAACCTCTAGTACCTTTGTCGGCCTTTTGATGTAGCGATAGCGAGATGTGTTTTCCGATCATTACACCAAAATGAAAGTTCGTACCCGATACGCCCCCGCCTATTACACAGCTATTTCGCTCTATTCTGTAACTGCCTACCTTATAGGCATCTAATGGAATTCTCCCTTTGACAATGAGCTTCACCATCAATAAGATATATATCTCCAACGAGATGGAGAAGCACGAAAAGGGGGAAACCGATGTGATCTTGACAATGCGAAATGGAGCCAAATACTATGCTTCCTTCTTTTCTTATGACCACCTGGAAAGCCTTCGTGAAGAGCATATCAAAAGCGGGGCATTTTTAAATGGCACCTATTTCTGGAGTAAAAGAATGGTGTTTGTAGAAGATTGTTCGCGGGAAACCATAGAAAAAGTGGTACTCGATCTAGTTGAAGAAGGAGAACTACAGGAAGCTTTTCAAAAACTGTGATTATTCCTCACGGTTCATTGTAAGGATGGCATCATGAGTTGTAG
>CAYSRH010000572.1:0-1529 GCA_964433245.1 uncultured Bacteroidales bacterium
GATAGATTTGAAAGGTAATTTCCTTTACGCCAATCAATTTGGCTTAAATTTTTTTGGTTATACACAAAAAGAACTTCAAAAAGGTATTAATATTTCGGATTTGCTTGATAAAGATTTACATGCTAAAGCAGTTAACAATATTAAAAAAATTGTTGAGAAAGGCATTATCCATTCATCAGAGTACATGATGAAGAAAAAAAATAGCAGTGTATTCCCTGGCTTAGTTATCAGCCGGCCAATTATACAGGATAATGAGCCAACCGGTTTACGAGGGATAGTGGTTGACCTGACAAATCAGAAAAAAACTGAAAAAGAGTATTTCGAAGCCAAAAATAAGGCAGAAGAGTCTGACCAGTTAAAATCTGCTTTTTTAGCCAATATGAGCCATGAGATCAGAACGCCACTCAACGCGATACTTGGGATGAGTGATCTTTTAAAAGAAGAAGATATCTCCAATGAAGAAAAACATCAATATACAAAAATTATACGCGACAGGGGCACTGACCTTCTTCATCTCATCAATGACATCATTGACATTTCTAAAATTGAAGCCAACCAGGTCAGCATTGATCCGGAACCATGTTCGGTAAATTCAATTATTTATGAGCTCTACACCCATTATAATGCAGAAAAAGAAAAAAATGACCAGTCGCACATACAACTTATGACTAGCCTTTCTTTTGATGATGCTGATAGTTTTATAATAGCTGATCCGACCAGGCTAAAACAAGTGCTTTCCAACTTGTTAAGTAATGCCCTGAAATATACAGACAAAGGCACTATAAACATTGGATACAAACAGAAAAAAGACAAAATAGAATTCTTTGTTAAAGACACAGGGATAGGTATTCCCAAAAACAAACTGAATACAATCTTTGAACGTTTCCGGCAATTAGATGATAATGACACAAGGCCAATTAGTGGTACGGGTTTAGGATTGTCTATCTCCCGAAAACTGGCTGAGCTCATGGATGGAAAATTATCCGTCAGTTCAACACCCGGGAAAGGGTCTGTTTTTACTTTTTCAATGCCTTACAAACCGGCAAAATACAATAGTGTCATTACAAAAGATTTATCTTTTACGGATGACCGTAAAATTTGGAATGACAAAAAAATTCTTATCGTTGAGGATGATAATTTTAGTTTTCAATACCTGGAAGCGCTCCTGAGGCCTACCAATGTTCAAATTATTCATGCAACTGATGGACAGTCTGCCATTGATATTTGTAAAAAACAAGATGATATTAACCTTGTACTCATGGATATTCAATTGCCTGAAAAAGATGGGCTGACAACTACAAGGGAAATAAAAAAACTAAGGACAAACCTGCATATTATTGCCCAGACTGCTTACGCGATGGAAGAAGACAGGGCAAGAAGTTTTAAGGCCGGCTGTAGTGATTATATCTCCAAACCTATTGATAAAAGGACATTGATCGCTATCATCAATAAATATATTTAACGTCTAAAGTCCACTAAGGGCTTGATGCGAAATAAGGTTTACAAGTTAAACTAAGTTATTTTGTTCT
>CAYSRH010000573.1:0-1529 GCA_964433245.1 uncultured Bacteroidales bacterium
CTGGCTTCGTTTACCAGATAGTAAGCATACTCTTCAAAGATGTGATAGTCTCTGTCTTGATTGGCTCTAGCCAGAGATGATTTTGAAACATTCTTGCCCAAGCCCAAATGATAAGATTTAGAGTGATGAGCATCAAGTGCAACAATCAAATCTCTAAGACTTTCACGATTTGATAATTGCCCGAACATCAGAGAAAGCAGTTGATTCCAACAAGTGAAATGCTTAACATAATAGTCTCCGTTGTATTTGGCAACAATACGATTGAATTTACTTCGGTTCAGAAACGAGACCAGTTGAGCGAAAACGTATTTGTCTTGATACATATGCAATCAGATTAATCTGATGCAAAACTAAAAATTCAAGTCCGTTCGCTCGAAGAATACCTGTAACTAACTAAATTTCAAATTTTTCAAAGAACTTTTTCAAATTTTAATGGGACAGTAATGACAAAAAATAATAAATCAATTGTTACACTACCCTTAAAAAATAATGAGGAATGAATCAAAACGTGAAGATTTTATATATTGATGACGAGCTCTTCAATAACACCCGGACACACAAGTTGTTTTTTGCGACCAGAAAATGCCCGGAATGCAAGGACTTGATTTTGTAAAAAAAGCAAAAGTTAATTTCCCCGACACGCCTTATTATTTACTGACCGGATTTGATCTCTCTGAAAAAATTGCTGCTGAATTACAAAAAGGGATTATTAAAGGATGTCTGCAAAATCCTTTTGATAAGCAGGAAATAGAAGAAGCTATCAGGGTAAGTATTTGTAAATAAGTGCTTTTTGGAATTGAAAATAAACGTATAATGCCTATGTGATTTCCCGGGCAAGCTTTTCTTTGTCTATAATTTCAATAAACCTGTTCTTATAGCGGATAAGCCCCTGCGCTTCCATTTCACTTAATGCCCTTGCAAAAGAAGGACGAGCCACACCAAAATAGTCAGCTAATTCTTGCTGCCCTTTGTCCAGTTCAACAATCTTAAGCTTGTCGCCCGCAATATCCATAATGTATTCAGCAATCCTTGACTTAAGTGATTTTAGTGTCAGAAAACGAATTTTCTGCGACAAAAAGTGAGCCCTGTTGGAAATCAGGTTTAGATAATTCTCCAGCACCTTGCTGTTTCGTTGCATCATACGAATAAAATCAGGTCGCTGGATGATCATAATTTTGGCTTCTTGGAGCACCACCACATCCACAGGGAAATGATTCTCTTCCCCAAAAATAAAAGCAGGCGCTAACAAGGCAGGTGAATGATGCTCTTCAATGGTGATAGACTTTCCGGAAGGATCTGTCATTTCTCCCCGTGTAACACCTGACACCAACAGATAAAGACCGGAACAAATATCTCCGGCGGCAACAACATGTACCCCCTTTTCATACGAACGAAGCTGATAATGGGTGTCATCCATCAGCAGTTGCAGTGCCTCAGGCTGCAAACCTTTAAAAACAGGCGTAAAAACTAATCTTTCGAACATATTAAACTATCATGTTTTGTTTTTTTAGGTTTACCGTTCTAACTCT
>CAYSRH010000574.1:0-1529 GCA_964433245.1 uncultured Bacteroidales bacterium
AGCGCCCGCTTTTTGGACAGCAGGGCTTCCTGCGCCTCGATCAGCGCGTCCATGTTGCTGAGGGCGGTGGCGATCGCGGTTTGCTCGGCTTTTCGAGAAGGTAGTTGAATCTTATAATTTTTCAGGATATTTAGATTCACCCCTGTTTGACCGCCTGTCCTTTTTGAAAGAGTCTCTACAAAAGAGAAAACATCTCCTCTTTTGAGTGTATGATAGCAGAACTCCTTAGAAATGCTCTTAGGTACTGCCTTTATTAGCGCAACGTTATATGCGCCAGTTAGCCCCCTAAGTATTTGAAAAATCGGAGGACCATAGCGACCTATCATTACGTCATCTGCTTCACAGAATCTTCTAGCTAGTTTTAATGGGATGTATGTTTTCGCATTTTCTGTTTTATAGTCTCGAATTTGGATGAACCTAATATACCCTTCAGTTTCTTTATAAAGGAAATGCTCGATTGGCGGTTGAGAACCTCCTTGGAAATCTATTGCATCACCAAGCTCAATAACCTCCCAGTCGCCTGGAATTATTCCAACTTCAGTTTTTTGACAATTACCTGATACGTGTTTTTTACTCAATTCTTTGCTATCCTCAAATTGCATAATGCTCGTTTGTTTAAGTCAACGAATACCCCATCTTCACTAAATGCTTTTCCACCCGCTCCTGCATCGTTTGCACTTTACGGCTTAGCTCCGGCAGCGGCCGCTCATACCGCTCCGCCAGCGCTTTGATCCGTTCGGCCAAGCGGTAGCTGATGGCATCCATTTCCGCTCCAATGCGGTCTTCCAAGGTAGCTGTCCATTTGCGGTCTACAACGGTGCTTTTAATTTCGGCCGCGGTCAGAGTCGGGTACTTTTGGATGACTTGTACTTCCAGGGCTTCTTCGGCGGCTTTGATGTCGTCTTTGTGCATCTTTTCTTCTTCAAGTAAATCGAGGTACTGGCAAACAAGGTTCATTTCGAAAAGCAGTTCCGCCTCTGGCTGTTGTCGGTGCAGCTTTTTGAGCTGTTCGAAGACCTTTTCCAGCGCTACTTTTTTCTTCTTTTTATCGGCACTTACCTTTTTAATCGTGGCGATATAGGTTTCAATGGTTTCCTTATCCTCTTCGCTTGATACGGTTTTAACACCTGTTTTGAGGGCTTTCTGCGTGATATTCCCTTTGCTATTCCGAAGTCGATTTATCGCTGGAATTTTCAATCCCGCAGCCAGCTTTTTCTCTCCCTCCTCGTACCGCTTCAGCAGTACCTTGAATGACCTGTAGGTATCCGGCAGGTACTCTTCCCAGGCCTGTAATATGTATTGATCCAATGCTTCGTTCGCTTCTTGCTTGGTAGAGACATTCTCCAGAGCACCCTCTTCTCCTCCGTACTCTTCCAGTATTTGCTCTTGCTCCGACTGTATGTTTTCCAACTCGGTCTTTAGCTGATCGATAGCATCCTGTTCGTCTTTAAAGTAGACTTTGATCATCAACTGCGGCGGAATCAGCCGGCCTTCCAGCCCGTCTATGCCTTTTATCTCCTTATCTTTAC
>CAYSRH010000575.1:0-1526 GCA_964433245.1 uncultured Bacteroidales bacterium
GCGGAAATCCCCAAAACAAACTGGTCCATATGGAAAGCTTTGCTTATTGGCGTCCTTTCTTGTCTTGGTTTGATGTATGGTGCCCAGTGGCTGATTGATGGATCTTCTTCCGTGGCAAGAAATTTCGGAGTTTCTGAACGTGTGATCTCAATTACTGTAATTGCCTTTGGAACCAGCCTTCCAGAATTGGCTACTTCAGCTTTGGCAGCCTTTAGAAAAGAGATGGATATATCGATTGGAAATATCATCGGGTCAAATATATTTAATTTGTTTGGTGTGATGGGAATAGCGGGAATGGTAAAACCCATTGTTGTCAATCCTTTAATCGTAAGTGTTGATACAGTTTTGATGCTTGGATTCTCTTTTTTATTATTTTTGTTTGCACTTATTCCAATCAAAAAACCTCGTATTGACAGGGTAAAAGGATTTGTTTTTCTATGTGCGTATGCATTTTATGTTGTATTTTTATTGTTTTAAATATATTGTTATATGTATTTGGTTTGTTCTGATTTAGAAGGTGTTTTTGTTCCGGAAGTTTGGATTAATGTAGCGGAAAAAACAGGAATTGATGAGTTGAAGCTCACCACGAGAGATATTCCTGACTATTCGGTGTTAATGAGAAAACGATTGTCAATTTTAAAAGAACACAAACTCAAAATAAATGATATAAGGCAGGTAATTGCAACAATGAAACCGCTTGATGGAGCACTACAGTTTATTCACTGGATTAAAAAATATGCACCTTTTCATTTGGTTTCTGATACTTTTGTTGAATTTGCTGATCCTTTAATGAAACAATTAGAAAGACCTTCTCTTTTTTGCAACTCATTGATCATCGATGATGCCGGTAATATTACTGATTTTGTGTTGCGACAACCGGATCAAAAGAGAAAAGTGGTACAGGCTTTTAAAGGGCTTAATTATAAAGTTGTTTCTTTTGGGGATAGTTATAATGATATATCTATGTTAAAAGAAGCTGATAAAGGATTTTTCTATTGCCCTCCGGCATCTGTTATTGATGATCATCCGGATATTCCGGTAGCCTATAATTATGAAGATTTAAAATCATTTTTACATCCTTATCTCATTAAATAATATAGTCATTAGCCATGATACAGCGTATTCAGACTTTGTTTTTATTAGGGGCAGTTTTTTTATTAAGTGCTCTTTTCTTTTTTCCTTTGGCTGAATTCTATTCTGAAACAATACAGACCCTCTACTGGAACCGGTTGGAAGAAGGAGGGGAGGTGATTATTGCTGCGTATTCGCTGGGCTTCCTTATTGGCGTTATTCCTTTATTACTTCTTGTCACAATCTTTTTATTTAAGAAAAGAAGATTGCAAATGCGATTTTGTGTGTACAATATAATTTTATCAATAGCTCTTGTAGGATTTGTTGTCTATCATATCATTATGTTGAAAGGTGATGATGTTATTGTTAATTATAAAATTACCCTGACATTTCCTCTCTTTGCTGCTGTACTGATATGGCTGGCTTTTGTGAATATAAGAAGGGATGATCTGGTA
>CAYSRH010000576.1:0-1521 GCA_964433245.1 uncultured Bacteroidales bacterium
GTCCTTTCGGAATGAATAAAAAGAAAAAAAAGATTTCGGATTATCTCATAGACACAAAAAAAAGTATCCGGGAAAAAGAAAAAACATTTTTACTGATCAATGGGAATGGTGATATTTTATGGATTATCGGCGAAAGAAGCGATGAGCGGTACAAAATTACAAAAGAGACAAAAAAAAACCTGATAGTTACCTTAAAAAACAAAGAAGAACAGGATATCTAAATCTAAAACACACGTGTGCCAAAAATAAATTTGTCATGCCAATAGTATGGGTCATTGATATCCGAAAACATCACCCCTCTGCTCGTGGATGTATGAATGAATTGTTGATTGCCAATATATATTCCGGAATGGGTAATGAGTCTTTCCGTCTTATATGTATGAACAAAAAAAACCAAGTCTCCTCGTTTCAAATCCTCTTTATTTTGAATAATCCACCCATACCTGGCCTGTTCTTCGGCTACACGTGGAAATGCAATGCCTATATTTTGAAATGCAATGAAAATTAATCCGGAACAATCAATACATTTTTTTGATGTTCCACCCATACAATGTCTCGTTCTTAGAAATCTTTCTGCCTCTTTTATAAGCTGGTCAGGTTGTTTTCCCCTTGTTTGTAAGGACTTTTCTATTCCTCCATTCTGAAACACATCTAATTGCCGGGACATCTTCCGGTCAAAAGCCAACTGAGTCAAATCAATTTCACTTGCCGGTTTGTCCCTGTCAATTTCCTTATCGCTTGCTGTCCTCCTCAGGGTTTCACAACCAATACACAACAACAGGCAGGATAAAAGAATATATCTATAACAATAATCAACCATTACACAAGACTATTCTATCTTGATAAAACGAATTGCATCAACCAGAATCAATTCTTCAGTTTTATCTGAAATTATTTTATATTAAATCCTCTTATATTAGCCCCAGTACTTTCATAAGAACCTTAACCTGTGAATCCCACAAGTTTTTTAAATCCTCAACCTCATCAGCAGAATCAGCAAAGTCTGTTATATGTAAAGCAATATTATTGGTCATATTATCTTTTGTAATTGTAAACTCAAAAAAGGTGTCTTCCTCCTCATCATCGATCCATTTAAAGCGTATGAAATCATCCTCTTTTTTTGATACTATGGCAGCTTCCTGCTCTGCACCATCCCATACAAAAACATAATGACTGTCACGAACATGTACATTATCTGCGAACCATTCAGACAAGCCCCAGGGAGTGCTAATATGATTATAGATGATCTTGGGAGAAGTGTTAAGGAGATATTCTATGGTTATTTTTGTCTTCATGTCTATCGTTTTTCTTAAAAATTCAAAATTTTTACCTTATGCAATATAACAAAAATATCACAATAAAAAATAAAAAAGCTGCTACATAACATCTCAAACATACACAATCCAAACAAAAAATCCTATCGGTAAGCTGTTATTTATTTTCAGAGAAACAGATCCGGAGAGCTTGCTGTTGAGTGAATTGATGGTGATTTGCCAACAGTTATTTTTTATTTCCTTTAAT
>CAYSRH010000577.1:0-1516 GCA_964433245.1 uncultured Bacteroidales bacterium
CTACTCTAAGTAACAACCCATTATTACCCATAGATTTTTGACCTCTTTCCTCCCAAAAGTGAAGATAAACAAACACTCACAGGGCCTTATGTGTCACTATGGGAGATAAAGTACGCCACATATTTGCAGAATTTCAGGCGATCCCAAGGAAATTTCTATTTATGAATGGAAACGATTGTAAAAAATATTGTTGGGGTACTTTACTCTAAATGTTTCTTAAACTCTTCCTTTAGAAACGAAACGAATCTGCTCAAAGTTAATTTTACTTCCTCAACATCAGAATCCTTGATTTCATGATTCAATTCTATCCAGATTGCTTTTTGTTTTCCGCCAGCATCAGGATGTATTTTATCATTGCTCACATTTGCATAACCATCGAATAGGTCCTCTATCCGTGTATAGGTATCCTTATTGAAGTAAATCTCATGGACCAATTCGATAATTAACCCATCGACATAATCTTCATCTACTAAATCTCCAGCCACGGATTTATATCTTTTCATAGTCAGGACACGGAATAACGTATTGTTATCCTCCTGCCTGGGATCTTCAGTATATGGAAAACCAATAGCAGTATGGTTGCTTGAAATCGGCCGTTTTGCTCGATTTAATTCCTCTAAATACTCATAAAATAACTGATGGTTTTTCGGCAATCGAATCATAAACTCCGGTCGTGTTAAAAACTTCCCATGTTCTCCCAATGTGCTTCGGCGGTTGAAATCATGACGAATAATTCCGATTAACGATTTTAAAATGTATTTCATTTCCGTTGAAATGGGATTGATGAATCCACCCGCTTCATCATCAAGAATTTCTCTGCACATACCCTCAATCGATTTGTGCAAAATATTTTGTTCCGGTATTCCAGCAAGCAGATTCTTTGACGCTGCCGTGTCTCTTTCTTTCCAGAAGGCAAGAAAGAGTTTCCCCTTCGTATGATTATCCTTTTCAGTTATTTGAGGTAGGTTTAAGAGTTCTTTGAACTTTTCTATAGAAATATTCGATTGATCAGACGGCACCAGAAATAGGAATATATAGTCTACTGTAGCTGACGATTTTTCCTGTATCGAATTCAAATACCGTATCAATTGCGGACCAGCATCCGTTATATTTTGAGAAGAG
The DNA here is from genome assembly GCA_964433245.1 of uncultured Bacteroidales bacterium. Lineage (GTDB taxonomy): Bacteria > Bacteroidota > Bacteroidia > Bacteroidales > JBBRXJ01 > CAYSRH01. The sequence goes on from CAYSRH010000577.1 coordinate 1,123, forward strand.
GAATCCACGATTTTGACTTCTGTTGCGATCCAATATTCTTTCTGTTCCTGTTGATCAGAAAACATTGCGATCGAGTCGATCTTTCCAACTTCTTTCCCTAAATCATATTCAGGCCAAACCTTGATAAACTTCGTATATGTATGTTCTAATGCCTCACGTATCTGCGGATTCGGAATAGCCCGCACTAACCGATCAGCAAACAGTGATCCGAGACCATGCGTTTCATGATGATCTAAAAGATAATTATAAATAGAAGAAAAAATTGTCTCTTTGGATTGTGCGTTAATGAAAATCATATCGAATATATTCATTGTTAAGCCCCCGTACTGAATAGTCTAATAGTAATAATGAATAATTACCAATAGATTTTTGACTTTTCTAGCCCCAAAAGTGA
>CAYSRH010000578.1:0-1516 GCA_964433245.1 uncultured Bacteroidales bacterium
AAAGCAAGACCAACTGCGATTGGAAAGGCCACCGACATTCCTGCTATTGCTGTTGCGGCTACAATGAGAAGGTTGGAAAGATTAAATATCACCCCTCCAAGAAAAGCATTTCCAATATTTGTAAAGGATGCAGTTCGCAGGTTTTCAAAAAAAGATTGTCCGCTTTCACCTGTAGTTCCCAATGTGAGTCCAAAAATAAGCGCCAGCAAAACCACCCCGATAGAATAGTCCCAATAATAAAGAGGATAAGCCCAGTCTTTTTTTGCAAGTTTAAGTGTGTTTGCCCATGATCCCCAGCAAAGCATGGTAATGAAACATAAAAAGACTGCCAGAGCGTAATTGTTAATAATGATCATTGTACAGAGGATTAGTTAGAAATTAGCGATTGAAAAATACTATTTATTGATGAAAATCTCAATTATTTCAGAGAAAATGTAGCCCCATATATTATAAATATGAGGCTACAGGGGTTGTTGGTTGGTTGTGTTGGAAAAAATTTTTACCAGGAAAAGCGTTTTTTTGCTTCTTCAAGAATCTTAATGGTAGTTGTAGCTCCGCATCGTGTGCATCCCAGTTCCTTTACCCGGATCAAACCATCCAGTGTTCTCACTCCACCGGCAGCTTTTACCTGAACATCCTTGCCTGAATGTTTTCTCATCAGTTCAAGATCATGATCTGTTGCTCCCTCGTATGTATATTTTCCGTCGGACCCTTTAACAAAACCAAAACCTGAGGAGGTTTTCACAAAATCTATATTCAATTTTGTACAGATCTCACACAATTTAATCTTGTATTTGTCTTCAGGTAAATAGTCATTCTCAAAAATAACTTTTAAAATAGCATTGTTTTCCTTCGTGACTTTCACAATTTCTGCCAGTTCTTCTTCAACATAATCCCATTGTTCGCTCAATACTTTACCAACGTTAACCACCATGTCTATTTCAGTTGCTCCATCTTTTATTGCTTTTTTGGTTTCGAAAACCTTAACTTCAATACCACTGTTTCCATGAGGAAAAGCAATAACACATCCTACTTCTATATCGCTGTTTTTTAAAAACTCAACCGCCTGTTTAACAGCGTAAGGTTTTACGCACACAGAAGCAACATCATATTCTTTCGCAACCTGACATTCCCTTTTTAAATCTTCGTCCGTTAACGTAGGATGAAGGATGGAATGATCAATTATTTTTGCGAGTTCTCTTACTTTATCCATGTTTGTAATTTTACAATGTTATTGTTTGAATTCATTTGAGAGAAAATATTTTTCCGTATTGCAATAGAGCGAAGAATAAATTTTTAAATCGGGCTTACTTGTAATGTATTTTCTATATAGATGAATCACAGGAGTTCCCGGGTAATAATCGAGATGGGAAGCAATTTCCTCATTGGCGGCAATGGCATGAATATCCTGTGAAACATTGTTTATGTCGATCCGGTATCTTTTTCTGAGGGTTTGGAAAAGTGAATTGTTCACAAGAGGAAGAGATAATAAATTTTCCAGCCCTATATTTGGGAT
>CAYSRH010000579.1:0-1514 GCA_964433245.1 uncultured Bacteroidales bacterium
ACGGTCGCTTTCCTCTGCTCTTTCTTTTGCTTTAATAAGTTCTTCTTCATTAAGTTTTTGGATGGTTATATCACGCATAATGCCCAGAACACTCTGAACATCTCCGCTCATATCGAATTCGGGAATGAGGCGGATTTCAAAAATACTTCTCTGATCATTCCTGTAATGCTCTAAAAGTTTTTCGACGATGTTTTTCGTTTTGAAGACCTTGTTAATACCCTCTTCCCAAAAAGTTGTTATATCTTTGTTGAAGCCAAGTTCACTGTGTGTTTTTCCTATATATTGAAGTGCCGGAATATCAAAAAGATTAATTATTGTTTTTGAGACATAAAGATGTTTGAGCTTTTTATCAAATCTCAAAATGATGTCCGGTGAATTTTCCGCGATGGCTCTGAAGGTTTCCTCACTTTCTCTTAATGCTATCTCGGAAATTTTTCGTTCTGTGATATCCATAGCGGTAAAAGTCAATCCGTCTTCTATGTTTTTAGGATTAATAGGTGATGAACTGATTAAAATATCGATAATTTTACCTTTCTTTGTTTTCCATTGCGTTTCTGTAGTACCAATCCCAACTTTTTTGATCTGAGCATGCTTTATGTTATAGACCCTTTCATATTCTTGTTTCGAGAGGTACAAAAATGACGCCTCATTATTCAGTAACTCATCGCGATTATATTCCATCATGGTACAAAGAGTATCGTTCAGAAAACTAAACCTCTTGTTAATAAGAACACCAATACCAATGGGAGCAGCCAAAAAAATGCTGTTCAGATAAGCTTGGTTTTCATGCAGTTTTTTGTTTATTTCCTGAATTTCCCTGTTTCTTTTTGTAATTTCAATATTGATTTCTTCATATTGTTCATTACGGACCCGCAATTCCTGTTCTACAGTTTTAAGATTAGAAATATCTGTTATGAACATCGAACAACCCATAATTGTATTTTGCATCTTAACAACACCAAAACGGACAGAGTACCAACTTGCAGGCTCACCTGAAAGACTTAAAACACATTCAGTTTTACTTATCTTTTCATACTCAAATGCCTGGTCGATAAATTTTGTAAACTTTTGTTTATTATGCTGAAAATCAATGAAATTTTCGATTGTCTGATTCAAATAATATCCGGGTGTTTTATCTTTGGTAATAACCTTGTTCAGGTATGTAATGGTGTAATTCCGGTCAAGAATAATAATAATATCAGAGGCATTGGCAATAAGTGAGTTCCATTTTGTTTCATTTTCTATGAGTTGTTTTTCAATTTGTCTTTTTTCTATGAGTTCTTTGTGTAGTGAACAGACTTTATTGATAAGATCAGGCAATTCTTTTTTTAGATCGGTGGTTTTAGAAATGAAGTCCATTGCCCCGGCTTTCATCGCAGCTTTTACAGTCTCTATGGTATTTTCAACAGTTAGGAAGATGAAAGGATAAACAACGTTTGCCTTCTTAATCTTGTGAAGTATTTCAATACCATCAAATCCAGGCAGGTGATAGTCCAGTAATACGATATCAGGTT